>DPKV01000093.1 GCA_003542325.1 Anaerolineaceae bacterium | reverse complement strand
CGGGATCAAACGGCGTTACCACGGCCACGCCGACACCCACTATACTGCCCGGTGGGGGTGTGGGGCAGCCTGAAGAGCCGCAAAACCCTTGCGAAGGCCTGAAGGGTACGTTGGAACTTCAATTGCTGGTCGGCCCTTCGGAAGCGGTTGGCTTGACCCCTTATACTTTCGCCACCATTCCCTTCTCCGTTGTGAAGGAGGGCAGCGTTTTTCTCGTCCAGGGCAATGGTCCGGTGGAGTACTACGAAGACATCCTGGAAGAGGAATGGGGAACCTATGCTGTGCAGTTTGAAGGTGAAACAATGGTCAGCGGGACCTGTGTCGCCGATGACGTCTCAGGCACTTTGAACGTTTATCTTCAGATGGAAGGGGTGCAGATGGTTATCGTAGTGGTCGAAGGTGTGGAGTATACGTATCCCTGGGTGGGAACACCATCCTTGACTGCCAGTTTCCCTTTTGAGGATGGCGCGCAGCAGGCAGGCGAGGGCTGGAATTTGATCCTGCATTTGGACTGATGAGCGATTGACGCAGAAGTTTTTGGGATTTCCGTCACGCCCGTTGGTCAGATTGCAGTCAAGTGGAGCTATTGCCTGTAACAGGGGATATACTTGATGAGTGAGGGTAAAAGCTGGGCAAAGATGAAAGGAAGCTGTGGAAGGTCTGGGAAAGATCTTAGCCGAGGTTGAAAATGAAGCCTCGGGCTTCAAGGGTAAGCAAAGTTAAGCGGTAAGCATTGCGGCGCAATATTCTGTTGAGGAATGTCAGCACTACGCCACCTTGTTTTACGCCGATAAGAGCTACCAGGTCAGGTCACTGGGCGTTTTTATTTTCGGCTTCATTGCCCACCAATCCTCTGAAAGCCTGACCTATCTGAAAAACGTGGTCAGTCGAGACGAGAATTGGCGCGTCCAGGAAATTCTGGCGAAGGCTTTTGACTCCTATTGCAGGGGTTCTGGGTTTGAAGAAGCGTTGCCCGTTATCCGGGAATAGCTGAGTGATGCGCACCCGAATGTCAGGCGGGCCGTGACGGAAGGACTGCGGATCTGGACGGGGAGGGCCTGCTTCAAGGAACATCCCGAAGTGGCAATTCAATTGCTGAGCGCGCTCAGGGAGGATGAAAGCGAGTACGTCCGCAAGTCGGTGGGGAATTCTCTCCGCGACATCAGTAAAAAACACCCTGCCAGTTTTCGGGCGGCCTTAGCGGTTTGGAACCTTTCGGATCGAAAGGTGGCCCAAGTCTATAAATTGGCGACAAGGTTTTTGTTGAAGCAGCAGGCCGATTGAATGCTAAATGGAAGAACGCCCCCTCGGCGCAGTACACCGAGGGGGCGTTCTTATAATTCACAAACCGACGACAGTTTTTGAGATTAGTATCCCAGGTACTCTTTGACCAGGATCACTTTGGTGCGCTCGGGCATGATCTCTTTGGCGACGAACAGCAGTTTGCTGACGTTGCTGTGCATGCCGCCATAGGCTTTCTGCGCCCGCAGGTCCTCGAGGGCGTAGGCGTATTCATAGATTCGCTGGATGGCTTCATCTAGATTTGGCACGATCTTCTTGGTGCTGACAACCCAAACGACATGGGCTGCGCTGGCGGCGTAGCCCGCAAGCTGGCTGCCGGTGTTGGAGGCGATCACGACGGTGCCGTCTTCGGTGATGGCGTGGACGCTGCCGACCATATATTCCGGCACTGCGCCCAATTTGACCATCTCGCGCTGCTGGGTCTGGGGATCCATCTTCGCGAGTTTGGCGCGGACGGAATCGTAGCGCTCGTCGATCTCGTCCAGCACGCCATCCAGCCCGGCCAGGGTCTGGGATGTGGCCGTGAAGACCTCAGCGCCCGCGGGGATGAGCTCAAATAATTTTTCTTTGGCCTCCACAGCGTTGGCCGCGATGAAGGCTTCCATGCCGTTGGCGGTCAGGGCCTCGGCTGTGCGTTCCACCTGGGCGTCGCCGGCGAGCTTTGCATAGGTTTCGTTGGGGGGCTGCTGAGCAGGTTGCTTGATCCATTTTGTGAGTTCCATTGTTTACTTTATTTCCTTTCCATTTCAATTCTTGCTTGACTTCCTGATACCTCAATGATAACATACAAGTGTTGTTTATTCGTTGACTGTTGTTAATTAAACGCTAGTTGCCCAACTCCGTCAACCAACGAAAGGCGATAGATGTTGCAAAAGCAACACAGGAGTGAAAATGATGGTTATCTCAGCGCAGGAAGAAAAACTGGACCCGCGGGTCAGACGCACCCAGGCCTTCATCCAGGAGGCTTTTTTGGCTTTGCTGGAAGAAAAAGGATTCCAATCGATCACCGTTCGGGAGATCACGGAGCGGGCGGAGATCAACCGCTCCACCTTTTATGCCCATTACCCGGATACATATGGCCTGTTGGATGCCACTTTGCAGGACATCTTCCGCAAAGAACTGGAACACAATGCGTTGAGCGTGTGCCATTACAGCCTGGAAAATGTGCGGGCTTTGATGATCACGGTGTGCAAGTTCATCCGCCAATCGCAATCCAATTGCAAAACGCCGGACAGCCAGTTTGAACTGATGATCGAGAAACAGGTGCGGAAGCAAAGCCAGGCGCTGCTGGAAATGTGGCTGGAGAAGCTGGGGGCGGACCTGGATGTGAAGTCTGTGGCGGTGGCCACCAGTTGGACGATCTATGGCCTGGCGGCACAGTGGAACCAGGACTCCAAACGGCCCGCGGTGGAAGTGTATACAGATCGGGTTCTGCCGCTGATTACGGCGAATTTGCCGGGGGATTAATTGGGAGCGTTTGAGGACGACTGGCTTTTTAGCCAGAACGGATATTGGATAGATAATTTTCTCAAAGACGGATTATCACCATTAGCATACGGAAGTGTTTCCTAAGGCCTTCATCAGGGTTGGGTACATTACAGCATGGTGTGGGCGAGGACGGAGCACCGACCCTACAGAGGTTCTGTGCCTGCCCTTGTGTTGTGTACAATTGCGTATTCATCGGAGTTTTCTTAGAGGACAAGATGCAGGTTATGCATGGTGAGACCCCGGAGTGTGGCGAAGGGTCGAGTCTGCATGATGATGGCCATACTAAGCACGAATCTGGTGTCACATACGCTGCGCGGCATGCGACCTACGTGGTTTTGCATGGATAGCCCATCATTGACCCATCCTGCCACTTGTGGCATAATGTAGACGTTGTAAATTGTAAGCGTATGCGTGGATGGAAACGAGTACACCGCCCACTGACCTCAGCGAATCCGGGACAGGTGTGAGCCGGATGGTCATGGCGATGGAAAATCCTTCCGGAGCAGCAAGCTGAACCCCTGATTGGGCAGTAGGTGCGCCAGAGTCACGCTCTGTTATCAACGTGCGGTTTTGTCATGCAATGGCATGACGCGGCCGGTTGAGGTGTCCGCATCTTTGCGGAAACCAGGGTGGTACCGCGGGTTTCAACTCGTCCCTGATCCGGGATGAGTTTTTTGTTTAAGGCAGTATATGATTACGGAGGATCCATGTTCGAACCTGTATCGTCACGATTGAATATCAATTTGTTGGAAGAGGAAATCCTGCGCTTCTGGCAGAAGAATGATATTTTTCACCAATCCATGACCAGCCGGGAAGGCGGCCCGGAATATGTCTTCTTTGAAGGTCCACCGACAGCCAACGGTCGGCCGGGCGTGCATCATGTTCTGGCGCGGGTGTTCAAGGACATGTTCCCGCGTTATAAGAGCATGAACGGTTTCCATGTCTCAAGGCGGGGCGGTTGGGACACCCACGGCTTACCGGTTGAGATTGAGG
>DPKV01000136.1:1998-2728 GCA_003542325.1 Anaerolineaceae bacterium | reverse complement strand
CATTGCTCAGACAAGACGAACCGGGTCGATTCAGTTTGCATGAGGTGAATTGGCAGATGGTTTCAGAAAAACTGTCCCAGGAAGATGACGGATGGGAAAAGCATGCACAGTATTATGCTCAATTCTCGGCCAGTTCCATTTCACCAGAGGTGATATATTTTCTGGACAAAGAAGCGTTGAATTTGGTAGCTGCCTGGGATTGGTCACTCCATAATCAAAAGAAGGCGATATTGAGGCAATTATTACCCAATATCTCACAGCTTTTTGAATTTCAAGGCCCATTAGCTGAAGGTGAACAATTATTTACGAATGCCATTAAGACAGTCAGCGAATGGGAAAGTTGCTCTGAGATGGTTGTGGATCTCAAATATTCTCTCCTCAGAATTTATCTCGCTCAAATGCGATATCCTGAAGTTCTCGAAATGGTCTGCGATTTACCACATTCAGCAAGGGCACTTTTTGCTGAAGGCCAGGCGCTCAGCGCCCAGGGTAGATCAGATGAAGCACGGCCTAAATTGGAAAATGCCCTGGTTTTGGCGCGCTCATCGACAGACCAAATACTTGAAATGTCCTGTCTTCGGGAACTGGGAAATGTGGAGAATCGATTATCCGAATATGATGATGCGATCATATTTTATTCGCAATGTCTGGAAATTGCTCAAGCGTTAGGTGATTACCGCAATATCAGCGCAGTACAAAACAACTGGGCTTCCATTGAATGGGATCTGGG
>DPKV01000136.1:0-1984 GCA_003542325.1 Anaerolineaceae bacterium | reverse complement strand
CGGAAACCGCCTGGGAGAAGCCAAGGCACTTAACAACCTATCCAATATCGTGGCTGATCGAGGTGATTTGACCCAGTCATTGGAATATTGCCGCCAGGCGCTTGCCATACATAAGGACATGGGTAATATTCGGGGGGAAAGTGCAGTATTAAATAATATTGGCGCAACTTACTTTCTGTTGAGTGATTATGACGGTGCACGGAGCTATTATCAACGAGCGTTGGCGTTATACCGGTTGAGTGAAAACAATCAGGCCATTGCTGAAACGCTTGGTAACCTGAGCCTATTGAATTGTATCCAGGGTCATTTGGAAGAAGGACGTGAAAAGGCTAAGGACGCAATCAGTTTGTCGCGTGCCGCAGGGGATAAGGTCAACGAGGCGAACAGCCATTATTTCCTGGCCAGGATCGAGGTTAACGCCGGCAACCTGGATAAAGCTGAGAAAGAATTGGTCCAGGCGTTGGAATTTCGGCAGACAGTTCCTCACCCGGCAAAGCTTTTGGAAATTCAGGTCGAATTTGCCAATATCGCTTTTCAAAAGGGAGCGGTGGCTGAAGCAAAGTATATTGTCAGTCAAATCACTGATGACATGGAAAACATCCCCGGCACAAACGAACCGCAAAGAGTGATGGCAATCATCAAACAAATCCAAAATGCGTAGGTCGTTCCAGGTGGTGATAATATAGGGACAGACATTTATAAATTCGTTTTTCAGGCCAACCATCGACATTGGAAAATTCCTAACAGTCAATGTTGGGGTTGTTTTTGTGCCAGGAAGAAAAAAACATCCGAATCGTTTGTCAAAACGAATTCGGATGTCCCTTTACGAATGGTGATGGTGTTTTGTTGAACTACTCGATAAACCAGTTGTCCAGAATTTTCTCCGGTGTCATCGGCGCCAGCTCATAGATGCCCCAATCACCCATTCTGAATTCATCCAGAGAACCCAGGAATGCTTCCAGAGTTTCATTGGTGACAACCGGATAGTCATAATAGAGGGTATTTCCATAGGGGCCGGTCAGCGCTTCCGGATTCACCTGGTGCCCTGATAGCAGGTAGTAGGCGAAGTAAATCCCTTCGTATGCCGTACCGCCCGGGTTGACGGTTGCAACACACTTGAATAAGGGGTTCGTGTCCATTGCTTCCTGCCACAGTCCAATGAAATCATCCTTTAGTTCACAATTGATATAAGGCGGCTGGCCTTCCATGATGCCTCTGACAGCAATCAGAAGCTGCTGCACATTTTCGTCAGACCAGATTGCGCCCAAGCCTGGATTCGCCTTGATCAACGCATCAATGTTTTCCCAGGAGACCGAATTATCGTCATATTCCGCCGGCAACTGGGTTGCTGTAATTCCCGGGTTTTCACTGAGTACTGCCTCCACAGCACTCTGATGAATTGCATTTTGACCGAAGACGAAGTACGTCAATTCACCGGTTCCGCCCATTTCTTTGAACATCCATGACAGAGTTTCCTGGATCGACGAAGAGTCGTTGGAAAGATTATAAGCGCCGAAAGCATCGGTTTCAGCATTTAAAACGATAACAGGTATCTCATTACCGACAGCGCCAAAGATCTGCGGACTCGAACCCATGACATGCCACCTGCTTGAGAAGGAGATGATCGCATCGACGTGCTGCTCAATCAGGGCTTCAAAATCATCCTGCACGCAGACGATGGGCAATTCACTGCAGGCTTGATCTAAATCGGTTCTTTGATTAGGGGTCATTACCCCGTCTGCGTCTTCGTACCCGATGATGAATTCAGCACTCTCTGTGGATGGCGAACTTTGTTGTGTGTCCTCGGTGGCAGGCCCGCAATTGTCTGGCCACGAGGGATTCCTATCACTGGCAGGGTTATCCGTTAAGTTATAAAAGATATCCGGGTAAATATCACTGACGAGATAAATGTCATCGTTTTCCCCGAAGCCATCCGCGTGAACACATTCAACCCGGTCGCCTTCGAGCGTCCAGAATGACAGGA
>DPKV01000052.1:775-4317 GCA_003542325.1 Anaerolineaceae bacterium | reverse complement strand
CAATATTAGCTTCCCATCAGAATTGGAATGAGAGAAAATATTTGCAGGAAAAATTTCCTGTTTAGCTGGGGGCTGCCCAGGAACGGTTTCCGGGGAAACCAATCCTATTGAAAACATGCCAGAACAAGCCCCATCCATGGCCCATACTTCCGGGAATATTTCCCGGATAATCATCCGATCCGCCATTCGCCTGTTGGAGACCTTCCAGGTACTGTATGATCTCTCCGATGCCCATGTGCGAGGAGCAGAACATATCTGCGACCTCTTCAAAAGAAATTCCATATTTTGCTGCAATAATCGCAAGCATAGGATGAACGCGGGTAAAAGGGCAGCCTTCGAGAGTTACGTTCGGTGTCGCTGAAGGAGTGGGTGTTGGCAGTGGCGGCACCCAGGTTGGGGGAGCCTCAGTCGAATTGGGCTGCGGTTGGGTTGGCTCGGGTGTTGAAGGTGGCGGTGTGTTCTCCGGTGGTTTGGTGGGTATTTCAGTTTCAACCGGATAACCCGGCACATCCTGGGCGGATACCGTGCCAACCCAGGCTGAGACTAATAAAATCATACCGATAAGGATAACGATAAGTTGCTTACGCATGATCAATCTCCTCCTGGGTGGCCGGACATTCATTGCCTGGGATTTTCTCAACCCGGAGACTGCGCCTCAACATCAATAAGTCAGGGCTCGATCCAGATCAATCCCTCACCCAAGTATTATTATCTTAGCCCCGAAGGGTTTCAGGGGAGTGTAACTTCTCTCTCGAAGATAACCAAAAGGATTTATTTAAATCTTATGAAATTATGAATTGCCCTTGATCGCCCCTCTGGCCAGTTGATCCACACGTTCGTTCAACACGTTCCCTGCGTGTCCCCGCACCCATTGCCAATGGATCTCATGTCTTTGGATTTCTTCATCCAGCTTCATCCAGAGGTCAACATTCGCCAGTTTGCCGCCCTTCCGCCGCCAATTCCGGCGTTTCCATCCCGGCATCCATTCGGTGATCCCCTTCTTCAGGTACTCCGAATCCGTAAAAAGCGTCACCAGGCAGGGTTCAGTCAACGCCCGCAGCGCTTCCAACGCAGCCTGAAGTTCCATCCGGTTGTTGGTCGTGTCCTTTTCGTACCCTGACAGGGTCTTCTCGTGGGAACCGTATTTCAGGATTACGCCCCATCCCCCCGGTCCAGGGTTTCCCAGGCAAGCCCCATCCGTATATACCACCACCTGGGGTTTTGCGGCCATTACTGTTCCCTCGTTTCCAGTTCAGCCACCAGAGCGTCCACGTCTTCCAAAATCCTCGGCAGGTCGTCACGCTCACCCTGGAGCAAACGGTAGAACCCGTCCTGCAGCACCCATTGACCGATCCCCCATCCGGAAGAAATCGGGACAGGCCGGGCAATATCCATCATCTCAACCGCCTGCGCCCATTGCGGGTATTGGTTGGCGAAATCGGCCAACAAAGCCAGCGCGGATTCCCGCACGGGAAGGCTGAAACCGCTTCGCACCAGTTTGGCCTGGACTTCAGGGGACAGCAAATACCGGGCAAACAACCAGGCGGCCATCTGGTTCTCCGGCGTATCGGCGGTGACCATCAATCCGGGACTGTCCACCAGCATGACCTCGCCCTCCGGTCCGGGAAAGCCCATCACGGTCCAATCATCCGTACTCCCGGAGGACACCATCCATCCCGCCTGGTACGGGATCTGATCCAGGGTTCCGGCATACATCAGCGAATACCGGTTCGCAAAATAGAAGTACGGTTCCGGTCGTCTGCCGAGCCAGATACACCCGTCGGAATAAGTGTCCTTAAGATACCCCAGAGCATCCTGTCCCCCTTCCGTGCTGAATAGTATTTCTCCGGAAACGGGAAGCTCACTGCCAAACGCAGCATACCAGCTTGCCAGCACTTCCGGGTCCTGGTTGATCAGCCAACCGCCGGTCCCGTCGTTGTCTTCATTCTCATCATCATAATTACTGAAGACCGCTGCGCAGGATTGTTCGGCGAAACCCTCTGCGTTACCGGGTAAATCAGCAAATCCCAGCGCCTGTCCCCAGGTCTGGTTGTAGAACAGGACGGTTGCCTGGGATGCAACGGGCAGCGCCGCCAGGTGCCCCTCGTCGGTGAATTGTTCCAGAAAGACCGCCGGGATATCGGCCTGCGCCTCAGGTGAAAAACCCCACTCTGGAGAATAGAAATAATCGGTCAGGTTCACGGAAAAGTATTTGCCGTCGAGTTCAGCCAGCGCATAAGGATAGGCGGCAATTAACCCCGGTAGGTTTCCCTCATCAAGGTCGGCCTGCACGGACTCCAGCAAGGCATTATCCCCGCCGGTAGCTTCCACTTCCACCCAGATATCCCATTCATTGCTCAGTGAGAATTGACTGGCCGCGGAGGCCAACGCATCCGCCATCTCACCCATCCATGGGTGAACAAAGCGGACCACGATGCCCGCCAGGTCAGCTGGGTCAACCTGGAGTTGGACGGGTGTGGCGGGGGTCGGCGTAAAGGCTGGCGTCGCCGTGGGTTGTGGCGACTCTTCTGTCGCCGAATCCGAACTGATTGTTGCCGCTGTCGACCCAGATGGGTTTTGTGAAGGTGTGCAGCTTACCAATAGCATGGCAGCCGCCACCAGGATGGACATTCCGGAAAATACCAGACGTTTTTTCAACCGATAGAAGGAAAGGTTCATTGGAGGATCACCAGAGGAACAGGGATAAAGATCAGGATAAAGATAATCAGGGTCAAAATTCCCAGGAATTTGTGTCTGCGGTCAATGGTCGTAATCTGGTCCAAAGGCTCTGCATTCCACCGGCCAAAAATGAGCACCATCGCAGCCCATAACCACCAGCCCGACCAGAAAAAGCCCAGGCCAGCCAGAACCAGTACGATCACCGGCAGGAGCCTTTTCGCCGTCTTCTTACCCAACAGGACGGAGAGTACATGCCCGCCGTCAAACTGACCTGCCGGGATGAGGTTCATTGCAGTGACAAACAACCCGGCCCAACCCGCCCAGGCCACCGGGTGGATCTGGACATCCAATCCTCCCAACGGTGCGGGCATGCCGGTGAAGAAAAAACGCAGCCAGTAAAGGATGGGACTCAAGTCCCCATAACTCACCGGTTGGGGCAGCAGCTTGCCGAAGGTCAGATATTTTGCCAGCAGGTAAAAGATCGAATTGCCTTCCAGGAAGTGAACGTAGCCTTCTGGGAGGCTGGTTTCAATCGGTCCAAGGCTCGAAAGATGGAGGCCGATGAAAAGGACGGGGACTGCGATCAACAGCCCGGCCAGCGGCCCCGCAACCCCGATATCCATGAGGTGTTTTCGATTCCTGGGGATCGTCTTCATGTTAATAACTGCGCCCATCGTGCCAAACGCTGAAAACGGGAAGGGAATGAAATACGGCAGGGTCACCTTTTCCCCATGGGCGCGGCCGGCCAGATAATGCCCCATCTCATGCGCCAGAAGGATGCCGAGCAGGCTTAATGTAAAGGGCCACCCGGTCAGTAAATACTGTAGAAATTCGAGGAAAGGCAACTGGAATGGGTCCGTGAC
>DPKV01000052.1:0-764 GCA_003542325.1 Anaerolineaceae bacterium | reverse complement strand
CAACCTGCTCGCCCTCTTCGATCCGGAAGAGCAGGGTGTACCCCTGGGGTTCAACCGCGTCAGCCAACCGGACATAAGCGAATTCGCTGTCCAGATCCTGTTTCAAGTGCCCAGTATAACGCCACCGATACCGTTTGGAGCGGTCGCCGGAGGTGATGCTTTTAACGTCAAAGACTTCCTTTACAAACTCTGTGGGATCATTAAGGAAAGTCGCAGGTGCTGCTTTGGGTAAATTACTGTTTTGATCGGTCATAGTTTGCCAATGATATTTCTGTGAAATAGAAAACGGGTTAATTAAACCATAAAATGTCCGATTAACCAAATCCTCAATTTGGCTAATCCACCCTGACAGGCAAATCATGCATCCGTTCTCCATTAATTCATTGTGATCATTGAACGCGTCGAAACAAAACACAATACACACGAAGACCTCATCAATGGCGCCCCGATTGACAGTACCCGCCTCCGTAAGTACAATGGCAGGGATGGAAACAAGCAAAATTCGATAAGCACCATCACTGCGCGTTTTTTTTGAGGCCCGGACAATGTCACATCACACACCCAGGGGACGTTTTTTCGCCAGCATGATGCTCGTCATCCTGGTATTCGTCACGGGCTGCCAAAACCTTGCAACAGAAACACCCGCCACCACCCCTCCCCAAACGTCCTCAATCGAAAGTCCTGTATCCCAGGAAACCGAATCACCGGTCGTTCAAACCGAGGACGAGGGATCGCTTATCGAAACGGAATCCCCTCCCACCGCT
>DPKV01000001.1 GCA_003542325.1 Anaerolineaceae bacterium | reverse complement strand
GCCAATCTAGTTTTAATCAGTGGCTCAACGGTGACTGACCCGCTGCTGTTCTTGCGGAACGTTTTGGAGACAGCAAATAATATCCTGCGCTGGGTTTCTCCCTATGCCCAGCTTCAAAGGAATGTTAATGCCCTGCTGGTGGGAGCCTGGCCGGAGTATCTTTTATTGCTCGGGTTGATGCTGGTTGAAGGATCCATCCTGTTGTTTTTCAGTATCCGTTCCCTGGCTGCGAAAGGGGTTCGGACAACCTCATGAAAATGAAATTTAAGAAATTCTTCCTGGTTTTGCTGATGGCTTGCAGCGTTTACTGCCTTCCTCAGTCTGTCTATGCTCAAGAGCCGCAGGAGTTGTCGTTTGTTTATGGGACCAACCATTATGATGGCGCGGTTTATTCAAGCGCGTTTATTCCTCCTGTTGTTGATACGGTTTATCTGCTGGCTGATCACCCAAGTATCCTGGCATCACGCCTGACAGATGTTTATTACTGGCCGATCACGAATGAATACCGAGCGGATTGGGATACAGCCAATATTATCGTTGAGGGCCAGCTGGAAATATTGAGAGGGAATACCGTCATTGATACCGTTCAAATGACAGAATATGTCATCCAATATAATGGATTGAACTTAATGGATACCATCCGGCTCTACCTGGGGGAAGAAGCGGTCAAGGCTCGTGAGAATTTTGAGGGCTTGCAGGCCCAGTATCGTGAGGATCTGTATCTTTACTATCAGGATATGAACGAATACCGTCAGGGCTTCCAGGCAGCATTAGCTGATCTTCAAGCTGGTCTCATCACTGAGGATGAACTACCTGAGCCGCCAGAGCCTTTGCAGGACCTGGCCTTGTTCTCAACGAATCTGCTTTGGGGCTTTCCGATCAATCTGCCAGCCGGGAATTACAGAATTCGCCTGCGGACGAATGATAATGAGGTCATCCCCGAAAGTGTCAAAGACCTTGTTATATTTGAACATCAGAATGAAGGAATTGGGTACGATGTTTTTTCTGAAGAGAGATGGTCTGTGCCGGAATCCGCGAAAAATGTGAACGATGTCATCTACACTTTACGGGATCAGATCTTTTTCATCGAACCCTATCATCAGAAACAATATGTTGAACGATATTATGTCAGGATGAATAATCCCCAGGACAGTGTCTCCCGCGTTGACCGGATGATCTGGGTTTCTCATCGCTCAGCCGAGAATGTAAGCCTGAGTATTAGTACATCCTCAGGTGATTTTATTGAAACACTGGAAAATTATTTCGTTCAACAACTGGCAGGCTCACGGCTGGGGTATGAGATCATCCCTTTTGATCCGGAGACTATGAACCAGCCTTCCTTTACCGCCTTTAGGATTGACTTGCAGACCTGGTCAAATTTGAAGGGAATTGCGTTATTGGATCAGGATGGGAAGATTATAGAAACCAGCCAGCGCGATATCCACATCCTGAACACCGATCTCAACTGGCTGGTATATCCGCTTGCCGGGTTGCCCATCTTACTGGGCTTGTTCATGCTCTCCAGAAGAAAGCGCAAAGTCCGGAATGTAAAAGTTGTTGGTGTGGGGTGACCCAATGTCGAAGCGTCTAATTGCGAATCTTCAGACTGTTGGGATTCTCTTCACCATGTCTTTGGGAACTGTCCTTTCCAAGATTTTGCTTGCGGATATCTCGCCTTTTACCTTCGTCTGGACGTCTATGGGGGCCGGAATGATTGTGATGTGTGTATACACTTTTGCGATCAAAATGGAGCCCATCCCTAAAAAGTTGGGTAAGAATGTCTGGTTGATTATCATCGCGATTGGAATCTGTAATTTCACGATTTCACGCCTGACCAGACCGATTGCCATTGAACGCTTGCCGGTTACAACAACTGCGTACGTCAGGAATTTTATCGGTTTTCTGACGATAGTAATGAGCAATATTCTCCTGAAGGAATACCCTTCGATATTTCAGGTCATTGGGGTCGGGATCGCTGTCTGGGGTCTCACCATCTATTTCAAGGACCCCTTGATCATCCTGAACGAACGATTGACTATCCATCAGGTGATAGGAATGTCCTTGATGATTGTTGGGTTGGTTCTTGTACAGCTCTGGAAAGAAAAGCTTGACTTACTGTTTCAAAAGAAATCTTTCCCAAAAACCCCTGCGTTAAATCAACCAACACAAGAGATTGATGAGATGAGATCATGATACAAAATCGCTATGTCGCAATTTTTATAACCCTCGGAATATTAATCGCTATGTCCTTCGGGACAATCTTCACCAAACAGAGTTTCGAATCCATTTCTCCGGGCATTTTTGTTTACCTCACGATCGGGATTGCCATGATTTCAATGATGGTTTATACCTTTCTGATCAAGAAAGAACGTATCCCGACAGAATTGATGAGCAAACGGGTTTGGATGTTTATCATCCAGATCGGTTTCTTTAATTTTGTCACCGGCACTTTGGGTGTGTATGCATTGAACTTCATGCCTGCAACGACAAACACCTATCTGACGAACTTTATCGGTTTCATAACCATGGGGATGAGTATTCTGATCCTCAAGGAAGCCCCCAGCCTTTTCCAGGTCCTTGGAGCGGTAATCGCTTTTTCCGGACTGCGGATATTTTTCCCGGACCTGCCCCAGGGGGGTGAATTGATCGGGATTTTACTGATCCTGATTTCCATTTCCGGGATTGCCTACACCAATAATATTGCCCGGAAACTGGCTGTCGAGACGGAAAACAAGATCAGTAATAATATCATCTCGACTCTGGCGATCATGATTGGTGCCCCCATTTCAATCACGATCTATCTGATCATTGAAGGTTTGCCCACCACCATGCCGAGCCTTGGAACATGGGGTGCTATTCTATTTGTTGGCATTTTCAACAGAGCAGTGGGACTCACCGTCTGGAACCTGATCCTGCGGACATTGCGTTCGTATGAAGCCAGCATCCTCGGTGCTTCAACCGTTATCTGGACTTCTATCCTTGCGGTGCTCATGCTTAATGAACAGCTCCTGGTCAACCAATTGATCGGTATTGGGATGATGCTTGTTGGGTTGGTCCTGGTACAGGTTCGGACAGGCCCCATCAAAACAATGTTCAAGCGGAAGAAAAAGCTTGCCGCACTTTCTTCGGAGGAAATCATTGAGGAATAGGCTTATCCCCCGGCAATTTCAGGCCGATCAGGACGGTGAAAGTAATCCTCGAAACCGCCAGGATACCGCCAGCGCCTGGGATGTCGTGGTTTTGTCCTTCAAGCTGTTGTTCCAGCGGATTCAGTTCTGGATCCGCCCGAACATCTTGTCAGCGCTATTGTCTCTGCCAGTCCTTACAGGGCCTGGGGCAAAAGCCGCTCTGTTCCACACCGTTGCCGCAGGTTTGCAAGACCCGGCGGGTTCTGAAGTCAAAGTCCGCCAGGAGATGAAACAGGGTTTCCATGCGTACTTTTGGAAAGCTTTATTGCTTTCCATTTTACGGCTTGTGTCCTTTGCGATTATCCTGGCTTCTATCTATTTTTGGGTAACTCGACCCGAAATAGGAGTTCGCTTTATATCAATATTGGCCTTTTATGGTCTGGTTCTGTGGTTGTTCACCTCTCTGTACCTTTATCCTATTCTGGTCTCTCAACCCGAAGCTGCTGTGGTGGATGTTGTCAGGAAAGCGATCGAGCTTGCCTTTCGCAAACCCTTTGAATCTCTTCTATTCGCCATTGTGGATTCGCTTTTAATGATCTTCGGTCTGGCCTTGTTGGGGCCAATGATGTTAATTGTGCCCGCGCTTCGTTCAATCTTATCACTGCAAGGGTATTGGTTCTTGATTGGCGAAGAAATACCGGGGTTCTTGTCCATTGAAGCTTATGCGAAAAGAAAATATCGAGAAAATGTTAGAGGTACTGAAAAATGAATTTTGACCCCAATATACCTTCCATCATCGCGATCGGGATGGGCTTACTTGCTGCTGCCATGTGGGGATCCTGGTTTATCACCCTGAAATATCTGGGTGATTACCCACTAGAAGCCTTCTATTTGACGTTGTTTGCCACTTCGTTTGTTCTTGTTTGGGCTGTTGGCCTCATCTTTGAGGGGCCAGCCTTGATCCAGAATATTCGTTTTGTTTGGGGATCGGACCCCTCACGGGTTTACGTTACTTTCATTTGCGGTTTTCTATATGTGGTAGGGATGCAATTTACCCTGCGGGTGTTGCAGATCCTGGGATTGGCGATTTCACAGCCCATTCAATC
>DPKV01000094.1 GCA_003542325.1 Anaerolineaceae bacterium | reverse complement strand
ATGGTCTTCCAGCATTTCAACCTTGTGGAACGTTCGTCCGTCATGACCAATATACTAACGGGCCGTTTGGGTTATTCAAAAACATGGCCGACGATGCTGCATCGTTTCTCCAAGGAAGATCGGGAGAAAGCATGGATGGTCTTAAAACGAATGGACATTGAAGAGCAGGCTCATAAACTGGCCCGGGAACTTTCCGGTGGGCAGCAGCAGCGGGTTGGCATTTCGCGGGCATTGATGCAGGACCCCGAGCTGATGCTGGCAGATGAGCCTGTGGCCAGCCTGGACCCGGTCCTCGCACACTCCATCCTCCAACACCTGGAAAACCTTAATCGTGAAGACAAACTCACGGTCATCTGCAGTCTCCATTACCTCGACCTTGTTCAACGCTATGGCACATCTGTGGTCGGACTCCGGGACGGGAGACTCGTTTACCAGGGTACCAAAAAACAAATCAAAAATATGACGGATGAGGAATTTAAACAGATCTACGGCGAAGAGGCCAGCCGGATCGGCAGCGGCCTTGAAGGCAATCTGGAAGGGACAGGGGCAGCATGAGAGCAAGAAAAGAAAGAACCTATCAGGAAAAAACCCTAAAACCCAGCCTGGTTCAACCCTGGTTGGCAGCACTTCTCTCAGCGATCATCCCCGGTTTGGGCCAGGCTCTCGCACGAAAACTGCAGCGAGGACTGATTCTATTCTTTAGCCTGATCACCATTATCGGATTGATGGTCTGGCGGTTCGTCCTGGCCGCCCCCAGAGATACGGGATTCATTAACATTTTTAAGAAAGCCATCTATCTGGAACCCATATTTATCCTGATATGTATCCTGGTTGGACTGCTCTATCTCTGGATCATCATCGATGCCTATCAAACCGCCAGGGATGCGACAAAACCGGACGCCCAAAAACCTTTCATGGTATTTGCGCTCCTGCTCCTGGTATTTTTCTTCATCGGCTGGCAAATCGGTGAAATTGATCTGGTCTCGCTGTTTTCTGGTTTTGATGATGCCTTTCCCGCGCTCTCCAAGATACTTTGGCCATGGGATCGAGCGATCACCTTTCCAGAAAATGATTGGCAAGGGATCATGATCCTCGAATCCCCATGTGACGATGATCCACCCGAACCACTTCCTCTGGATGACGAACCTTACCTGGTCGTGGACCCCGCTTGCGGCGAACCCACTATACAAGCTGAAAATGAGGCAGGGGATACAATCGTCATCGACGGGACCGAATTACATGTCCTGGGCTATAATTTTGAACCTGAAAAAGTCGTTGAAATCTGGTGGCGGGATCCTGCAGGTTCTCAATTCCATCAACGGAAGGACGGTCAAAATGTGACGGTTATTCCCGATGAGAACGGGGAATTTGAGATCACGTTCATCTGGCCCTACCGAATCATTCCCCCTTCTTATCGGATAACAACGTCGGAATGGGAGCTGCAAGCCCGTCAGGTGACCTCACTGGGAGAGTGGGAGTTCAGTGCAGAACTTCTTATGGCCATCGAAAAGATGATCGAAACCATTTTCATTGGCATGATGGCGACCTTCTTTGGCATCCTCCTCGCCTTGCCGGTCAGCTTCCTGGCTGCCCGGAACCTGATGAGCGGGAACCCATTCACCCTGGGTATCTATTACATCATCCGCGGTATATTGAACGTCATCCGCTCCATCGAACCGCTGATCTGGGCCATTATCGCCATTATCGTGGTGGGTCTTGGCCCGTGGGCAGGTATTCTTGCCCTGACATTGCACTCCATTGCCGCCCTGGGCAAGCTGTACTCTGAAGCCATTGAATCCATCAATCCCGGTCCGATCGAAGCGATCCAGGCAACCGGCGCGAACTGGTTCCAGATCGTTATGTACGCTGTCGTCCCGCAGGTGATCCCTCCCTTTGTGTCCTTCACAATTTATCGTTGGGATATCAACATCCGCATGTCCACCGTCATCGGTCTGGTCGGCGGCGGCGGGATTGGCTTCCTCCTGACCCAGTGGATTCGCAACCTGGATTACAAGGCTGCCGGTATCGCCGTTTGGTTCATTGCCATCACGGTGGCTATTCTGGACTATGTTAGTGCAGATATCCGCGAGAGATTCACATAAACATAATTCTCAATTGTTGACAAAGGCTCCTTCCAATTTTGGATGTGGGAGCCTTTTTTTTCCTCCGATTTTCCGTATTAATACAGTTTTTTACAAACTGGCAGAGGCAATCTGCTATAATACATCCATTATTCTTTATTCGATTTATTTATGAGGTCATTATGATCACTATATTGACGGATAGCTGCGCCGATCTCGGCCAGCCACTGTTGGACGCGTATGGTGTCCAGTTCATCCCCCTCCATGTCCTGGTCAACGGAAACGATCAACTGGACAGCGAGTATCCCATCACAGACTTATTCAAAAGTGTTTCAGAGACCGGGGAACTCCCCAAGACAGCCGCGCCTTCAGTCAAAGAATTCCAATCATTTTTTGACCGCCAGGATAGCATCCTCTACATCGGGCTTTCTTCCCAACTCTCTGCGACCATGAGCAACGCCCAACTGGCAAAAGATTTATTGGATAAAGCCGACCTGCATTTGATTGATTCTAAAAACCTCTCCACCGGTATTGGACTATTGGTATTAAAAGCGGTGGATTTGAT
>DPKV01000172.1 GCA_003542325.1 Anaerolineaceae bacterium | reverse complement strand
CGTGCAAACCGCCGGAGACTTTATAGGAACCGCCACCAAACTTACCGCCGGCATGTAATGTGGTCATAACCACTTCCAGGGCGGAGATTTTCTTCTCCGGATGGGGATCGACCGGGATACCGCGGCCGTTATCCTCCACGGTCACACTATCATCTTCATGGATGGTAATATCGATCCGGTCACAAGAACCGGCGAGGGCTTCGTCGATAGAGTTATCGACAACCTCATAGATCAGGTGATGAAGGGCTTTTACATCTGTGCCGCCAACGTACATACCGGGCCGGCGTCGAACAGCTTCCAATCCTTCAAGGACCTGAATATCATTCGCATTATATGAAGTGGGTTGTTTTAACAATCTGTCTTCTCCGTTCACTCTTGATCATTTAAAGAGGATGCCTTGTTCCTTTGTAATTGTTTATTCATCAGGGTCTGCGAAAACTTGGTGGCGTCTATGAAATAATGGAAAGACGCGGCAATAACACCGGAAATGATAAAAGCATGCCCCAGGATACCTACCAGGAGGAACCAGTTGTCCGCAGCCGGGGATCGCCAAAGGTAATCGAGACCTTCAACGATGATATACGAAGCAAGGATGAACCAGGCGGTTTTGGACATGGACATCCGGACAATACTGATACTGGTCATCATTGCTGCTATCAGGTTCTGCTTGTAAAGAAATATGCCATGGGGTGTGAAGATCAGCGGCATTAATATCCATATTATGACCAACAAAGCCAATGTCGTGAGAAATTGACTGATACCGGGGCTGATCATCATGATTAAACCAAGGAAGAACACCACAGGGATGCAGATCAGCAACAGGATAATACAAAGGGCTATCGGCATCAGTACCGCTTGCGACAGGGTTTTTAGGAAAGTTTTGATATCTGTCTTCCGGTCGTTTTGCATAACCTGCTGAGAAATCTTCTGGATATAAAGATTGCCCAATGTGATCCCGAGAAACAGGAACAACAAGGTCAAACCAAGCACCTGTCCATCGGTGCTGAGGAATGTGACCATGGTATGGCCCAGGGGGTTAATAAAGGGTGTTTTGGAAGCCATCAGACTCGGCACACCGACTGGAAAAGTACGAAGGATGACAGCCAGGTTAAAATTTGCCAGTATCTCCTGCCATGAGACTTGAATCTCTCCGAGAATGCTCGCATACTCGGTGGTATCCAACCCCGGCAAAGTTCGCATATTTTCAAGCAGCGGTTTAAATACATTATCAACTCGCCAACCTGGCCCGAACCATAAAAACAGATCCAATAGAATGGGCAGGATAATCAGGTAAGGTTTATTGGCAATGGTATTAAAACCGGCTAATAAGGCCTGGATGATCTTTGGTTTTTCGATGTTAATATCAGAACTAGTGTTCATACAAAAACTAATTTTACCACATTCACAGGAGAAATGGGGCTTCATCCCCGATTTTTATGCGCAGTATGACGTTGATCGCTTCATTTAATTAATAATCATGGACTTTTAAGGTAAATCACCGCCTGACATCCCGGGCATGGTAAAATGAGGCCATGCGATACCGTGATTTCCTGCCTGAAATAAATCGATTATCAATCGTCGCGGCCGTCATCATGCTGGCTTTTGCATTGACGCAACTGATATCGTTTCCGGCTCAGGACTTTTCGTTTTTAATTTTTGGCATCCTGGTTGATTTGAAATTGGATTTTAACACGATCATAACTATTATGACCGCGATTCTGGCAGCCGCAGGGATGGAATGGCTTCTGCAATCGCACCCTCACCGGAAAACGCTCAAATACAAATGGTTCGCCATCCGCCACTGGATTGTCCCGGTTTTAACCGCTTTGGTCATTGGCGTTGCGCTGAAAAACTTTTCAGGGAGTTCCCTCTGGTGGGTGACTTTCGTTCTGGGAAGCCTGTTGCTCATGGCTGTATTCATCGCTGAATATAATGTCCTGGACTTTCAGAGTCCATATTCCCCATTGGCGATCATTGGATTGACGGCGCTGTCTTTTGTTCTATTTCTCCTCCTGGCGGTTTCCGTCAACACAACGAATTTGCGATTATATGTGAGGATTCCCTTGCTGGGTTTGGGGGCGTTAATGGTGATCAGCAGGACTTTCTATTTGCGGTTGGGAAAATGGCTGCCGGTCTGGTCCCTGATTGCCAGTTTAATCCTGGTTGAAACCGTTGTTGGTCTGCATTACCTGCCAATCTCTCCCATCCAGTATGGGCTTGCTCTTGTAGGGCTGGGGTATGCGTTAACAAGCATCGTCTCAGGCATAAAAGAATCCCGCCGGGGTTGGACCATGTGGGCTGAACCGGTCGGGATGTTGGTTGTTTTATTCCTGGTGGGTGTCTTTTGGCGCTAAACCATATTAATTAAATCTTTGTTTTCCTCTTCTTCAATGCTTTGGTAATATAAAGTCCGCAGGTTCCGTTTATGCAGCTCGCTGGCTAATCCGTTTAAAAGCACACGGCTCTTGCCACAGGTTTCTATACCTATGCTGTCCAAAATCTCAAGTGAATTCTTCCGTCGGCTGGCGGTCCTGACTGCTTTTGTGAGCGCTTTCAGATAAGTGATGTTTTCTTTGGCCTTTTCTTCAATTTCACCCCTGAGAATGATGTCGCCATGTCCCTGAATGATGTTCTCCAAACCCATTTTGGCGATTTCTTTTGTGGTCTCAACCAATTGGTCCAAATCACCATCCACAATGAAGGGGACAGGCATAAACGCATCACCGGAAAAAAGAATGCGGTCTTCTTCAATCAGAACAGCAATGCCATCCGCTGAATGGCCTGGAGCGGGGAACAAAGTGAGGTGTTTCTTGCCGATCTTTAAGCTGAAAGTTCCCTGTTTAAATGTGATTTGCGGGGGAACAATGGATAATTGACTATAAA
>DPKV01000006.1:3208-4536 GCA_003542325.1 Anaerolineaceae bacterium | reverse complement strand
TGAAGCCGCGCATTTCAATCGCCTGGAATTGGGCTGAAACAACTTTGCCCTCCTGTACTTCCATTTCGACCCGGGCATGGCCTTCAATCCGGCTGAGGGGGAATCGGAGTGTGGTGGACATCAGAGCACCTTCTCTTTCGGGCGGGGCGGCCTGCCGCTGTTGGTGTAATCGGTGAACTGGAACAGGAACAGGGAAAGCTGCGGGGAATGCAGCGCTGCTTTGATTTCTTCCGGCGGGATATCGGTCATATTCTCGAAGACCTTTTGGATCCGGTCAAACCAGACCTGGGATTCCTTTTCAATGTAGGCATTTGAGGGTCCCCGGCAGCCCACGCAGGGGTGTCCGGGCCGGGTGCAAATCGCCCGGCATCCGCCCCGGGTGGAAGACCCGACGCATAAGTAACCCTGGTTGATCAGGCAGATATCCGGCAGGACTTCGCCCTGCTGGAACCCGACCAGGTGTTTTGGGCGCATGTCTTTAAGTTTCTCCCGCCCGCATTCCTGGCAGACGATATTGCTGGCCTGGAAGTTTTCCGGGCCGGTCAGCGCCGCCATGAACAGCTCGGGTGTCGGCGGGCAGCCCGGGAGGTAGAGGTCTACGTTCACAAAGACATCGATGGGATGGCTCTTGGGGAGGAGGTGGGGCAGGTGGTGCCGGCTGGATTGGGCCAGGAACATCTGGCGGACGTCATCCCGGTCACCCAGGTTGGACACGCCGCCGGAGATGGCGCAGGTGCCGACTGCCACCACACGTTTGGCGGTTTTAGCGGCCTTCCGCAGGTTAAAGGCATCCTCATCATTCCGGACGCCACCGCTGACCAGCAGGATTTCCGTATCCTCCGGCACGGCATTAGCCGAGACCACCAGCGGCATGTAGACGAGTTGATATTGGTCAACCCATTCGCTGGCGTTGATCAGGGAGACCTCGCAGCCCGCACAGCCGGAAAGCTGCAGCACGGCGAATTTGGGCAGTTCACGTTTTTCAGGCATGAGGAACCTCTTCTACGGATAAGGATTGCATTGTAAGGATAATGTTTGCCTATATACCATTATACGCGGTCATGGAAGATTTTTCCGGTTTCACCTGTTTGTATCTTAAATGAGTTGCAGTATTCAGTGGCGATTGTCCTTCCCCATTTAAAGTAAAGATGATTTTCAAGCATATCCGTAGGGGCGACGCATGCGTCGCCCTTACGAGCATCATTCTGTGGGTTTATGGAGATTAATTTCCCAAAGTGTGAAGACATACCTCCGAGGCGTCCCTACATTTTGTGATCTTCATCAATCAACACCCGGCAGGTTATGCTACAATGGAGCCGCTGTTATTT
>DPKV01000006.1:0-3181 GCA_003542325.1 Anaerolineaceae bacterium | reverse complement strand
GAAGACCTGGATATCCGGCACAAAAGCCGGACGGACCTGGTGACAAAGGCTGACCATGCTTCTGAAGACTATCTGATCGGGGAGATCCGCAAAGCCTTCCCCGACCATGCCATCAACACCGAGGAATCGGGGAACCTGACGGGTACCCCCGACCACCAGTGGTTCATCGATCCCCTGGATGGCACCTTGAACTATGCCCACGGCGTCCCGTTCTATTCAGTTTCGATTGCCTATGCCTGTCAGGGTGAAGTGGAACTCGGCGTGGTCTACGAACCGGTTCGAGGGGAAATGTTCAGCGCGGAGAAGGATGAAGGTGCATTCCTGAACGGAAAACAGATCCATGCCTCCGCTTTTGAAGACCTGGTGGACTGCCTCTTAGTCACTGGTTTCCCGAACGACATGTGGGGGACGCCCGACGATAATACGGCCAATTTTTTCCGCTTCTCAAAGCTCTCCCAGACGGTGCGCCGGTTGGGTTCGGCAGCTTTGGACGCGGTCTATGTGGCGGCGGGACGGCTGGACGGCTTTTGGGAAGTGGAAATCTACAGTTGGGATATTGCGGCGGGCTGCCTGATCGCGCGGGAAGCGGGCTGCGTGGTCACCAATGCTTTTGGCGATGCCGACATTCTCAAGGAACCGATCAGCATCGTTTGCGCCAACCCGGCCATCCATGCCAAAATGCTGGATGTGTTGGAGTCGGTGCGCGCTGAAAAATAGGGTCAAAAAATTAAATTAATAACAAACCGCCGGTCTGAACCTCAGACCGGCGGTTTTATCATAAGGAGAGAGTTATGATTTCTTCAGGGTGGAGAAGCCGATTGATGTATAGAGGGGGCAAAAACCGATCAGGTCGGTCAGCAGGAAGATCACGGCGATGACACCCAGGATGATTGCCCAGGTGCCGGAGAGGATGCCCATGAAATAGAGGACGGCAACTGCGGCGGCGATGATAATTCGGAGGATCCGATCGAGATTGCTCATGTTTTTCTTCATTTTGTGGTCCTCCTTTTTTATTTAATTGGATGCGCACAGTCCGGTTTGGTTACATGGTAAGATGGTGTACACAGATATAATTAATTCTCTGTTAGAATAAGAGTGTCACAGGGAGGATAATCAATGCAGCGCTCACCTGACCCCAATAAACCGAAACGCTCACCCCTCAAGGGATTTCTTCCCTTTCTTTGGCTGTCTCTGGCCGCGTTAGGTGGCATCCTGCTGGCGGACTGGCTGGCCTGGCCCGGATGGGTATGGGCGGTTGGCTGTGGATTAGCATTCAGTGCGCTCGTCCTGGCGAAAACGCTGCCCAAATCCATCGGGTTCACCCATCGGCTCAGGAAGTGGACCGGTGCGGATCAGCGCCTGCCCAGAGCTGTGCTGGTGTTGATGTTCTTCCTGGCTGCCTGGCGGTATGCAGCCTATCAACCAAAGATCACCCCGAATCATACGGCTTATTACAATGACCGGGGCAGGGTGGAAATGACGGGTGTGGTGGTCGAGGACCCGGACCAGCGGGATACGACCGTCAATTTGACCCTTGAGGTGGAATCGCTGCGACTGCTGGTTGATACAGCGGGAGGTGACACCTTGCCGGAAGTGGAAGGATTGGTGCTCGTGCAGACTTCCCCGGGCGGAGATTGGGCCTACGGTGACCGGCTGGTCGTGCGCGGGTCACTGCAAACGCCATCCGAGAGCGGGGATTTCTCTTACCGGGATTACCTGGCGCGAAAGCGAACCCTTAGCCTGATGTCCTATGCCCAGGTGGAACGGATCGATACGGACGCGGGAAACCCGGGCAAAGCCTGGTTGTTGGACTTGCGCCAACGCGGCTCTGAGACCCTGCAAATACTTTTCCCACCCCCGGAATCAGATCTGCTGGCCGGGATCCTGCTGGGCTTGGATGAGGGCCTTTCACCCCAATTGCAGGAGGCCTTTCAGCGGACGGGGACGACCCATATCATTGCGATTTCCGGGTTCAATATGGCGATCCTGGCCGGGTTGTTTTCCGGGATTACGGCGCGGCTGTTTGGTCGAAAGTGGGGCGCACTGACAGCCATTCTGGGGATCAGCGGCTATACCATTTTAGTTGGCGCGGAGGCGGCGGTGGTCCGGGCGGCCATCATGGGCGCATTGGGTGTGTTCGGCGGGATGTTTGGCCGCCGCCAGAACGGGTTGAACAGCCTGGGCCTGGCCGCACTGGCGATGATGCTGCAAAACCCGAATATCCCCTGGGATGTCGGTTTCCAGTTGTCCGCTGCCGCCACATTGGGTTTGGTGCTCTACGCCCAGCCGCTGGAAGAGCGGTTCGTGGCGCTGCTGTCGAGACGGCTGCCGGAAGAGCAGGTTCAGCGCTGGGCGGGGCCGGTTTCCGAGTTCTTTCTATTCACGATCATTGCCCAGTGGCTGACCCTGCCGGTCATGGCCTATCATTTTGAGGGCGTTTCCTGGCTGGCGATTTTTGTCAACCCCCTCATTCTCCCTGCACAGTCTTTAGTCATGATTCTTGGCGGGCTGGCAATGCTGGCGGGGATGATCCTGCCGGGGCTGGGGCAGGCGCTGAGTGTGGTCGCGCTGCCGTTCGTCAGCTACACCATCCGTGTGGTGAGCTGGCTGGGTGCGCTGCCGGTGGGCGAGTGGCAGGTGCCTGCCTTTCACCCGCTCTGGCTGGTCCTATACTATGGGCTGCTGTTCTTCCTGACCCTTTTCCCACGGGAGACCCGGCAAAAAGCGCTGCAAAAGGTCCTCACGCCGCAGGTCGGCGTACTGGTCTTGTTTGGGCTGGTGGCCCTGACCTGGCGGCACGCGCTCAGCCGGCCGGATGGAAACCTCCACCTTACGTTGCTGGACGCCGAAGGGACGGTGCTGGTGCAATCCCCCAATGGCGCGGCGGTATTGATCGGTGCAGGCTCGCGGCCTTCGGAACTCAATCAGAACCTGGGTCAGATGCTGCCGGCCGGTCAGCGTGACATCAACGCGCTGACGGGTGCGCTGGACCGGTATCATCCCGACCTGGTTCTTTGGAACGGTGACCCGGAGGTCAACCAGACAGCCCGGCAGGTTTATTCCCAATTGCGGACGGGTGAGGTTATTTTTTGTTCAATGGAAACCGGGCAGATTTTGCTGATCGAGGACGGTTTACTATTGCGTGTGCTTTGGGCGGGTGACCGCGGAGCGGTGTTCTGGC
>DPKV01000018.1 GCA_003542325.1 Anaerolineaceae bacterium | reverse complement strand
ACCGGAAGCTGCTCACATGATCGCAGCGTTGATCTATGATATGGCTGGAACGCCGGGAAGGGAGGGAAAAGCATGATCAGTTTATCCGTGCTCTTCTGGATCTTTGTGATCCTTTTCGCCATGATCGGCGCAATGCGGGGTTGGGCGAAGGAAATACTGGTGACCGCCGGCATAATCGTCGCCATCTTTGTGATCACGATCATGGAAAGCTTCATCCCCTTCATTAAGGATTCGATGGCCCCTGAAGTCCGGTTTTGGGTGCGGATGGCTGTCCTCGCATTAATGACTTTCTTTGGCTACCAGGGACCGAATATTCCCCGCATGATCGAAAGCGGTAAATTCGTCCGTGACCGTTTCCAGGACGTGCTGTTAGGAATCTTTCTCGGTGCAGTCAACGGTTACCTGATCTTCGGGACAGCCTGGCAGTTCCTCGCAGAAGTGGGCTATCCCTTTGAGTGGATCTCGGCCCCCGACCCATTGACGGAAGCCGGACAAAAAGCGCTCTCCATGATCGAAATCCTTCCGCCTGCCTGGCTGCAGACACCGGTCATTTACATCGCAGTCGCTGTAGCCTTCGTCTTTATTTTGGTGGTGTTTATCTGATGACACACGTTCACTTCATCGGCATTGGCGGCACGGGACTTTCCGCCATCGCCCGGGTCCTGTTGGAAGAAGGGTATACCGTCAGCGGTTCTGACCGGACGGGATCACCCCTTTTCAACGCGATCACGGCAGCCGGTGCACTGACCTTCCTGGGGCATGACGCCTCACAAATCAATGGTGCTGACCTGGTGATTCGTTCTTCGGCTGTCTCTGATGACAACCCGGAAGTTACCGCCGCCCTGGATGCGGGAATCCCCGTCATGAAGCGGTCCGAGTTCCTGGCGGAACTCACCCAAGGCAAGGACACCCTGGCTGTTGCCGGGTCACACGGTAAAACCACCACAACCGCCATGCTGATCTGGGTCCTCACCCAACTGGGAACCGATCCCAGCTTTATCGCCGGCGGCGTCGTCAACCAGCTTGGGACCAATGCCCGGGCAGGTTCCGGACAATATTTTGCGATCGAGGCGGACGAATATGACAACATGTTCCTTGGCCTCGCACCCAAAATTGCGGTTGTGACCAATATCGAGCACGACCACCCCGATTGCTTCCCCACCCGGGAGGATTATCGGGCTGCATTCAAGGCTTTTCTGCGCAAAGTCCGCCCCGATGGCCTGGCGCTTGTCTGCTGGGATGATGCCGGCGCACGGTCTCTGGCAGAGGAATGTGCTTCCGAGATCGCCATCCTGGGTTATGGTTCGTCACCTGAGGCAACTTACAAGGCAGTCGACATCCGGGTGGAAAACGGCCTGCCCGTCTTTTCTTTCTGCAGGAACGATCTGCTCCTCGGTGAAGTCAGGTTATCCATTCCCGGACGTCATAACGTCATCAATGCCACCGCCGCCCTCGCTGTGGTCCACCAACTCGGGTTGGACCTGAAAGCAGCAGTCCGTGCGCTGGGAGCGTTTACCGGTGCCGGCCGGCGTTTTGAAATCCTGGGAACGGGAAATGGGGTCACGGTTATCGATGATTATGGTCACCACCCCACCGAACTGGCAGCGACCCTCCAGGCTGCGAAATCCCGGTACTCTGGCCGCCGGGTGTGGGCCGTCTGGCAGCCACACACCTTCACCCGGACCCGGACACTGGAATCTGATTTCATCCGGGCCCTTTCCACCGCAGATATGGCTGTGGTCCTGAAGATCTACGCCGCCCGGGAAGCCGATCCCGGCTACTCCGCCGCCAGAATTGCAGAGGCGATGCCGAAAGAAAAAGCAATGTATTGTGAATCGTTTGATGCAGCTTCAGCTTTCCTCCTTGAAAAGCTCTTGCCCGGCGATGTGATGATCGTTTTTTCAGCCGGGGACGCCACCGAGGTCAGCCAGGCTGTCTTGAATGGGTTGAGACAAAGAGAGCGCGAGGATTGATGTCGGATTTACCGATGGTTGAACTCAGAAAGGTATTTGGTCAAAAGCTGCAGGAAAATGTCGGCATGGCCAATTACACCACTGCCCGGGTAGGTGGGCCGGTGAGCGCGATGGTATCGATTAATGACCTGGATGAGCTGACCCGCGCAGCCCGGACGCTTTGGGATCTGGATGTTCCCTTCACGGTTATGGGCAGCGGATCAAATATTCTCGTGTGTGATGCAGGGTTGGAACAGGTCATCCTCCACAACCGGGCGCATAACCTGAGGATCGATACCAAATCCGGGCAGCCCAGCATTCTGGCTGAATCCGGGGCAATCCTGGGCACCGTTGCCAGGCAATCCGCTTTGCGAGGCCTCAGCGGCATGGAGTGGGCGGCGCCGGTCCCAGGCACCGTCGGTGGTGCAGTCTATGGCAATGCCGGTGCGCATGGCAGCGACATGGCCTCCAGCCTGAAAATGGCAACAATCTTGCACGCAGAAAAGGGCATAGAAGAATGGCCGGTTGAGAAATTTGACTACCAGTACCGCAGCAGCATCCTCAAACGGGAAAAAATGTCTGTGGTTATCCTTTCTGCAACCCTGAATGCGACCTGGTCGACCCGGGAAGAAGCCTGGGAACGGATCACGACCTTTCAGGCTCACCGTAAATCGACACAGCCTCCCGGCGCTTCCATGGGCTCCATGTTCAAGAACCCCAGCGGCGATTATGCCGGCAGGTTGATTGAAGAAGCCGGTTTGAAGGGCCGTCGGATAGGCCGGGCAATGATCAGCCCGATCCATGCGAATTTCATCATCAACCTTGAAGGTGCAACCGCTGAAGATATCTGGCAATTGATGAAAATCGCTCAGGATACAGTTAGAGAAAAATTCGGGATTGAACTTGAACCTGAAATAGAACTGATAGGTAACTTTATTAATGGATAGAAATTTGAAACTTGGTGTCTTATACGGGGGACGCTCCGGTGAACATGAGGTGTCACTGATGTCGGCGCGTTCGGTGTTGTCGGTCATTGACCGGACAAAATTCGATGTCGTGGAAATCGGCATCTCCCGGCAGGGACAATGGTTCGTTGGCGAAAATCTTTGGACAAGCCTCCAGCATGAACGCTTTGACGACCTCCTGCCCGCTATCTTCCTGCCGGTGCCCCAAAATCCCGCGGTCTATACCAAACAAGATGGTCATATGACCCTCTACTCTACTCTGGATGTGGTTTTCCCCGTCATGCACGGCACTTACAGTGAAGACGGCACGCTACAGGGACTGCTGGAACTGGCCGACGTTGCGTATGTCGGGGCCGGCGTTCTGGGTTCTTCCGTTTGCATGGATAAGGGTTTGTTCAAGGATGTCATGATCGCCAACAATATCCCAACCCTTCCCTACCTTGTCATCAACCGGACGGAGATCGAGAAAAACCTTGAGGAATGCCTGGATAGAGCGGAAGCGATTGCCCCTTACCCGCTCTTCACCAAACCGGCGAACCTGGGGTCTTCAGTCGGCATCAGCAAATGCACCAGCCGCAGTGACCTGATGGAAGGCATGATGCAGGCCGCCGCTTACGACCGGCGGATTGTGGTTGAACAGGGCGTGGCAAACCCCCGTGAAATCGAAATGAGCGTGCTGGGCAACGAAGAGCCAAAAGCTTCCGTCCCGGGCGAAGTGGTACCGAAGGATATCTTCTACACCTATGCGGAAAAATACATCAACGATACCGCCGACCTGCTCATCCCTGCCGATATCCCGGCTGAAATGACCATTAAGCTTCAGGACATTGCCGTCCGGGCCTACAAAGCCACAGATTGTGCCGGAATGTCCCGGGTGGACTTCCTGCTGGACCGGGGTTCGGGTGAGTTCTACCTCAATGAAATCAACACCATCCCGGGTTTCACCAAGATCAGCATGTACCCCAAACTCTGGGAAGCATCCGGGGTGCCTTATCCGGCGCTGATCGAGAAATTAATTGACCTTGCGTTGGCGCGAAAAGCCCAGCGTGATCAGACGGAAAGAGAGTTTCGCAGCTAAGATGGCAAACCGCCAGTCAGATGAGAAGAGCCGGGCTGAACAAGTTCGGGCCCGCCGGCAGCAAAACCGGAAGAAACAGCCCCAGGTGTCCACTGTGGGGACCAGCGCCACGCGGAAGCAACCCACCCGCACAGTGCCCGTCACCCGCAGGACCAGCACATCTGTCCCCATGATCAAGCGCCAGGGACGGAAGGTTGACGTTCCACTGAAAACCAAAGGCGCAATGCTGCAAATCCCCGCCCTCCCCAGACTGCACATCGGCTGGCGGCTCATCTCTGGCGCGATCTTTTCGCTCTCGCTGGCCGTTGTGATCACTTTTTCAAGCCTGGGTACTTTCAAGGTCAGCGCAATCAATCTGGAAGGTGCAGAACGACTGACGCCTGAGACGTTGACCGCTCAGCTTGGACTAACCGGGACAGCAATCATCAAGGTTCAACCGGACGACCTTGAAACCCGGATCGTGGCGTTATTCCCGGAACTTTCCAGCGTCAAGGTTTCGGTCGGGCTGCCCGCTTCGGTCACCATCAAAGTTGTGGAACGACAACCCCTGATTGCCTGGTACCAGGACGGCACGACCTACTGGATTGACGCTGAAGGCGTCCTTTTCCCGGCTTCCGGCGAGACTCCGGTCAGCCAGACGGTTTATGCCACCGGCAATCCACCTGCGGCTTACGTTCCTCTTGCTGAAGATACAGGAGAAGAAGCAACTGTCAAGGAAACTGCAGAAACCGAGTCGTTACCGGGAACCGCTCTGCAAAAGGCGACTACGACGGAATTTGTTCAAGGCGTGATGACTTTGCTAAACTATCTTCCTGAAAACAGCGCCTTGCAGTTTGACCCGGAGTACGGGTTAGGCTGGCAGGATCCCCAGGGTTGGCTAGTGTACTTTGGAAAAGATATTGAGAACATCGATTTAAAACTGATTGAATATCAAATGATCATCGCAAAACTCAGTGAGGAGAACCTCACCCCTGCCCTGATCAGCCTTGAATTTTTACATGCACCATTTTATCGACTGGAGCGGTGAGTATGGACGAACCAATTATTGTGGGCATTGATATTGGCACCAGCAAGATTTGCACCCTGGTAGCCCGGGTTGAAGAAGAAAAACATCTTCGCATTCTGGGTGTTGGAATCGAGCCTTCGCAAGGCCTGAGAAAAGGCACGGTCGTTGACCTGAACGCTGCCGCCCTGGCTGTTTCTCGCTCCATTGATAAAGCAGAACGCACTTCCGGCTTTGAAATCAACGCAGCCCTGGTCAGCCTCGCCGGATCGCATGTCTCATCCATGAACAGCCGCGGTGTGGTTGGCATTACCGGTGGCATCGTGGACCAGGATGATATCGAACGGGCTTTGGATGCCGCCCAGGCCGTAGCCATCCCCCACAACCGGGAGATCATCCATGTCATCCAGCGCGGATTCATCATCGACGGCCAGGATGGCATTCGAACCCCAATTGGTATGCACGGCTACCGCCTTGAAGTGGAAGCGCACATCATCACGGCATCCGCCTCAACAGTCGAGAACCTGCGGCAGTGCGTGGGCGCATCCGGGATTGAAGTGACTCAATTTGTCCTCAATCCACTGGCATCAGGCGAGGTTGTCCTTTCAGAAACCGAACGCCAGATGGGCGTCGCTGTCGTCGATATTGGCGGCGGAACGACCGACATGGCGATTTATATCGACGGTGATGTCTGGCACACAATGGTGCTGGCGGTCGGCGGAAATCACGTCACCTCCGACATCGCCCATGGCCTCAGATTGCCCATCAGCCAGGCGGAAGAAGTCAAATTGAAATTCGGCTATGCTCTGCAATCCGGCATTAATCCGGAGGAGCAATTTACTGTCCGCAGTTTCGGTGGGGACTCCCCCGAACGCATCAACCGGGCGGACCTGGTGAACATCATTGAAGCCCGCATGGAAGAGATCTTCTATCTTGTTCTGCAGGAGATCCGGCGATCCGGTTACGACGGTTTATTGCCCGCCGGGGTGGTCCTCACAGGCGGGCCTCGGATTCCGATTTTCTTCATTAGTAGATCTTCTTTGATGATATAAAAAAGCCTGTTAATATCCCGGTTAGTAATGGAGGGAATACTTCAACCGAAAAATGGAGGTTCTA
>DPKV01000109.1 GCA_003542325.1 Anaerolineaceae bacterium | reverse complement strand
AGCAAAAGGCCTTGCGGAAATTGCGCAGTCCTCAAAATCAAGTAAAGTTACGGAACTACCTGTAAAAATAATTGAAGAAAAGTAACACCTTCTGAAATTTCGGAAGGTGTTTTTTATATCCCGGTACTGAAAATTTATCGTCAACAATTAAGATCTATTGGTCATTCATAAGCACCTAAATAAAAATCTTAATACCAATTATACATGTCAGGGATCTATTCTGTGTTACTTCATAAAGATAGGCGATGAAAATTCAGATTTGGTTAAGGAGGGGGAAATATTTGGAGAAGGAATTAATTATGGATGAATAATTTTCGTATAAAAGGCAAGAAAGGATTCAAATGTCCGGTATCTCACTCCAGTCAAAAATCGTTTACGGTCCAATATTCTCCCGCCGTCTGGGGAGGTCTCTGGGCATTAATTTATTGCCTACAAAAATAAAGACATGCTCATTTGACTGTGTTTATTGTCAATACAACATAACGACGGACTGGACACTTTTGCCTGATCGGGAGTGTCTGACCACGCCTGACGAGGTTTTGTCTACGGTTGAGAAAGCATTACAAAAACCCCGATCGATGGATTTCCTAACATTTTCAGGTAATGGCGAGCCAACCATACATCCGGATTTTCTGGAAATTGTGAAAGGTGTGAGGGAATTACTGGACCAATATCGCCCGGATGCGAACCTAGCGCTTTTATCCAACAGTACGATGGTGACTTCTCCGGAGGTCCAGGAGGCCATCAGGTTGATTGATGCGCCCATGATGAAACTGGATGCGGGGGACGACATCACTTTCCAGGCGATCAACCAGCCAGTGGAGGAGATCCATTTGGACGAGATAGTGATGGGTTTGCGTGAGATTCCTCACTTGATGATCCAAAGTGTCCTGATAGACGGCAAAGTTTCCAATGTGCGGGGTGAAGCCTACCAAGCCTGGAAAAAAGTGCTGGTTGACCTCCACCCTCAAACGATCCATATCTATTCAACGGAAAGGCCGACAATGTGCGCGGATGTGGTTAGGGTGAGTCCGCCAAGATTGTCAGAAATTGCTGCCGAATTGACGGAAAAACTCAACCTGAAGGCCCAGGCCTTTTGGCGTGAATAATTGGCGGGGGAATTATGTTCATTTGCGCATCTCATCAATGACAGGTATAATCCATGGGGTCTTTATTGTGGTCGGAAGAAATTCGGCTTTATGAAGACCAAGAAAGCCCACATGGATTCGGTGACTGCTTAACTCTGAGAATTCGACAAATTAATGTCAATCCTGACCGGGAGTTGAATGGTTTCCGGGATACTACAATTCAAGGGTAGAACCAAGGAGGTGAAAAAGAATTGGTAAAAGTTGAAAAGCGAGATAACGAATCATTTAACCGCTTATTAAGTCGTTTTCGAAAGAAAGTGACCCGCTCGAAGGTTTTATCTGAAAATCGGAAACGTCGTTTCTTTACCTCAAAGAGTGAAGAGCAACGGATTGCGAAGAAAAAAGCGATTCGGAAATTGCGACGGAATAGCCTCAATCAAAATTAACGTTCTCAATTCGGTCAGGATTGACACTAATTCATTTTAGTCCAAACGGTTTCGGCCTTCTATTTCAACGATTAACGAATAGTGGGGAAAATGCAATTTGATCATGACTCTCATGGTTCTATACGACTCGGGCGGAAATGCAACATCCCAATCACATCGGTGGACTATTTCCATTTAAACTGAGGAAAATCAACTTTTAAAACGAATCCACTCAATGGTTTTTCCAATTAATTGTCGTCGAACGAATGATGAATCACCCAATATCAGGGAAAACGAATTAGAATGGTAGGTGAAGGCGTAATCGTCAGGCATCTTCACATTTGCCTTCTAAAAATGGATTCAATCACGAGTGTTATTGGTATTTATGGAATGTACTAGATCATGGAGGTAAGATGAGACGAATCGTTATTGACTGTGACCCGGGGATTGATGATGCCCAGGCTATCATGATGGCTTATCAGTACCCCGGTGTACACATTGAAGCGATTACCACTGTTGCCGGGAATGTGGGCGTAGAGATTACCTCAGAGAATGCATTAAAGATCCTGGATGCATTGGACGCTGATCCGATCCCGGTGTATGCAGGGGCGAGGACCGCATTGGTCGAAACGGGAAACCGTGCTTCTCATGTGCACGGAGAGGATGGGTTGGGAGATGCTGGATTACCGGTGTCATCCAGACAATTGGAAGTCGAAGCTGCTGCTCTGGCGTTGATCAGGTTAGGGAAAGAAAGCCCTGGTGAATTGGAACTGATTGCGATTGGCCCCTTGACCAACCTTGCGCTCGCTTTGCGTTTGGACCCAGACTTGCCGTCCCGCTATAAACGACTGGTGGTTATGGGAGGCGCCTGCTATGCCCAGGGAAACACACCGAATTTGCCTGTAGAATTTAATTTTTACGCCGATCCCGATGCAGCAGCCGTGGTCTTTGACAATTGGCCGATGTTGACCCTTGTAACCTGGGAAACAACATTGGCACATGGGATTGATCTCGAAAAATATAATGAATTGATGGGTATTGATAACAAACGATCCCAATTCCTCAATAAAATCACCCGGAAACTGGCGATTTTTATGAAGGAAGTCTTTCGCCGGGATGTGAGTTATCTGGCTGATCCTCTGGCGATGGCCGTGTTATTGGAAGAAGATATTGTGATGGAGGCGACAGAGAAACATATTCAGATCGAGAGAATAGGCACATTAACCCGCGGCATGACAGTGGTGGATTGGTTCAACCATTCCCAAAACGAACCGAACGCTTTGATTATTAACAAAGTGGATCATGATCGATTTTTTGCTTTATTGCGAATGGCTTTTGAATAGAAGGATTGAAGATGGGAAAAAACTCCGATCCCTGGCAAGAAGAGCGGACAATTCATAACCTGGCAGCAGAAGAAGTAATCTCGGCATTACAGAAGGAAATTCGGAGAGGGCATGCTGAAAATTCAGCTCTTTTGGCTTACGAAATGACCCTGACAAGCCCTGAGTTGGAAGAAAAGCTATGGAAGTGCCTGTTGGTCATTTCGGCAGAGGATATCGGATTTGGTGAACCCCGGGCGGCGATTCTGATCAAGGCTTTATTTGAGTTGCATCTGCAATATTTAAGGGAAGAGCAGGACCGGTACTTGTTTGCCATCCGTGCCGTGAGGTTTTTGTGCGGATGTGAAAAAGACCGGTCTAATGATGAATTGTTGAACCTGCTTATGAAAGTTGACGGCAAGCCGGAAATTCCGGATTATGCAATTGATATGCATGCCAGGAGGGGAAAATCCTTAGGACGAGGTTTGCAACACTTTTTAGAGGAAGGCGCTTTAGTTTCACCTGAAAAAGAGGGGAGAGAAGATATCTACAGGGAACGTTTATTGAAATTGTTGGAGAAAGAATAATCCTCAAAAGACCTGTCGTCCTAATCTTCACGAATTAACGAGCACAGAGCCTGGCCCTTGAGTTATTTCCTTGAGTGAGGGATCTCGGCTTGAATTAATAAGCCCCCATCGGATTTGTTTTGAAAGCGAAGACGGCCGCCTAGAAGAGCTACCCGTTCATCAATGCCAACCAAGCCAAAATGGCCTTCCTTCAAAAATCGCTGAAGAGAGATTTTTCCATGCATCCCTTTGCCGTTATCTTCAATTGACACCATTAATGAGCGGGGGCTGATCCGCTTAAGCCTTATCACGGCTTCAGTCGCAGCCGCGTGTTTATCGATATTCCGGAGGCTTTCCTGAACAATCCTGAATATCGAAAGTTCGATGATTTCAGACATCCTGCCAATCTCATTATCAAGGTCAAGTTGGGTTTTAATGCCTGTCCGGTTAGACCAATCCTGGGAAAGGGATTGGATAGCTGCCTCTAACCCAAGACTGTCGATTGTCGGTGGTCGTAACGTACCGCAGATCTTACGTAATTCGTCAACCATTGTACGAATGTTTTCTCTGACACGCAGCAAGTCGTCTCGCATTTTGTCGGAGAGATCGTGCTGAGTTTCAAGTTCTTCAAGCTGGTAATTTGTGCTGAGCAAGTCTTGAATGATTTGGTCGTGAATTTCACGGGCGATATGTTTGCGTTCCAGCTCGGCGTCAACAATCAGCCTTCTTTGAGCGTTTTGTAAAGCTTGGTTTGTACTGTCCAAAGAAGTGATTTGTTCTGTTAATCGGTCAAGCAATTGGCGATAAAGGGATTCTTTTGAAAGCATTTCCTGATCCAGCAGGATCTGACCCATCTGCAATTTTTCCGCGTGGTCTCTGATCTCATAATAATTATCGAGAGCCCAGATGATGGGAATAAGTTGCTGGTAATTGGTTGTGCCGACGAGTGAGGCTATGATCTCTTCACGATCCGCTTCATCCGTTTTGAACTCTGCCGCGCAGAAACCTTCGCGCAGAACTATGATGCGATCAGTAACAGACAAAAGGTGGTCGAGATTGTTACTGAAGAAAATGATAGAAATGCTCTCCTGCTGCCATTGATTAATCAAGTTGAGCAATATTTTTTGATAGGGATAGCTCAGGACCTGGGTAGGTTCATCAATGATGATTAATTTGGGATGTCCTGTCATAGCCTGGGCGATAGCGATCATTTGACGTTTTTCCAGGCTCAAGTTATATACTTCTTCACGCAAATTCGTATAGTCTACTCGGAGCTTGTCCAATAATTCTGAGGCCTTTTGATCCATTTTGAGTTGGTTAGGAATCTTAAGCCACTTCTTGCAATAGGGCATAGCGATTTCGTTGCCAAGGAAGATGTTACTGGTGATATCGAGGTTTTCAGCAAGGCGAGGATTTTGATGGATGACCTCAATCCCTAGAGATCGGACGTTTAGCGGCCAATGCATTGGCTTGCCATTGAAAACGATCTTCCCTTCATCAGGAGGATTGACCCCTGCTAAAATCATCGCAAGCGTAGATTTTCCCGAACCACTTTGTCCGGTGATTCCGATTACTTCGCCGGGAAACAGCGATAAACTTATCTTTCGAAGGGCGGACAATGTGCCATACCTTTTACTGAGGTTGGTGATCCTTAAAAGTGGTTCCATAATCGCCCCTATCAACTAATTCTGAAAGACATCTGTAATAATTTGTTTCAAGGTAATTGAATCAAGCATTTTCTTGTCAATAAAGGCAGCGGCTCCGGAGTTGATCCCCTGACGACGAAATTCTTTATCCGGATATGCGCTGATTAAGATGATCCGGGCATTCTGAGCGAAGGGATTTAACTGTTGAAGGCATGAAATCCCGCTTTGCTCGCCAAGGATAACATCAATAAAGATCAGCCGAAAATCGATCTTTTTTACAATTTGGATGGCCTCCTCAACGGTTTCAGCTTCATAGATAGTGAACTCTGAAAAGAGTTTATTTATGATCCGTCGTAAATGGTATCTAAAGCGAGGGTTATCATCTACGAGTAAAATATCAGGTGAGTGGGTGACCGGAAGGAAATTTTCATCCATATTAAAATCTGACAGGTCAGTGATCTCGGTTAGTATTGAGGGATTTGCATTAATAAAATTCACGGCCTCAAGGCGGCTTTGAACATCGAGAAAGCGATAAATTCTTGTGAGGTGGTTTTCTATTGTTTTTACGGACAGATCCAACTTGTAAGCAATTTTCTGATTATTCCAACCTTTCTTCAGCAAATTCAAGATTTCTTTTTGCCGGGTTGTAAGGTGAAGGCTGTTATCATGGACATATGATGGGCTAACTAATTTCCCCAGGAGCGAACTGGAAATCCAACGTTCACCCATAAGGATCCTCTTTATCGCCAGAGAGAGGTCTTGGAGAGGTTGGTCTTTTAGATGATAGCCATCAACACCAGCACCAAGCAAACCCTGAACATATACATCATCGTCATAGGCACTGATTACAAGGATCTTCATCTTAGGGTATGAGGCTTTTATCTGGCGAATGACGGAAATGGGTTCAAAATCGGGCATTGTGACATCAATTAATAAAATGTCGGGTGCTATTTCTTCTAATGCCTTCATCAATGTTGGGCCGTCTTTTGCTTCACCTTCAACGGAAATTTCCGGTAAATTTTCAAGAGCGTTCCTTATACCAGCTCGAACAATGGCATGATCGTCTGCTAACAGTAATCGATATTTGGTCATAGAATGGATTATATCACTTGGAAAATTAGATTTGTTGTAAAATAAAGATCCTGTAAAATAAAGATCCTGAGCAGGTGTTTGTTAGGGGAAAACCCCTTACGCTCTTTAGGGGGAGTTATTGTTTCATGTTAAGGCATTATTAACTAAACTAAATATACATTAGCGAAATGAGCTAATCTATTGGCTTTCAGTCGTGTGTTGGAAGCAGGGAAAAGGAATGTAGCTTGCGGCGGTTTTACCAATCCATAGCACATCCGACTGGAAGGAAATCATGAATCTAAAAAGGAGAAAAAAATGAAGAAAAAGCTGTTTCTAATTATTAGCCTTATGATGATTGGTTCCATGCTGTTCACAGCTTGCGGACCAAAAGAAGAGGCAACAAGTGAAGAAGGAGCTGGACTAGCTGTCGGTATTGTCCTTCCTACGAAGGACGAGCCTCGCTGGATCCAGGATCAGACCCGCTTTGAAGCTGCTTTATCATCCGCTGGTTATGATGTCGAAATCCTGTTCAGCCAGGGCGATCCCTCGCTTGAAAAGGCTAATGTCGAATCATTGATCACCAAAGGTGTCAAAGTCATCATCATTTGCCCGCATG
>DPKV01000056.1 GCA_003542325.1 Anaerolineaceae bacterium | reverse complement strand
AGGACATCATCCGCGCCTTCCTGGAAGGGATCGCCTTTAATACCCGCTGGCTGCTGAAACCGGTTGAAAAATTCCTGGGCCGTAGTGTAGAAGCGATCAATATCGTTGGCGGCGGGGCGCAATCGGACATCTGGTGCCAGATCTTCGCCGATGTATTAAACGTTGAAATCAGGCAACCCATGGACCCGCTGTATGCCAACGCCCGTGGCGCAGCGTGGATCGGTGCGGTCGGACTAAACGAAATATCTTATAGCGACATTCCGCAATTGGTTAATTTTAATCATATCTACGTACCTAATAACAACAACCGGGTTGTATATGACGATCACTTTGCTCTATTTATCAATATTTATAAACAGATGAAGGTTATTTATCATAAAATGAATGGATAAACCAACTATTTAATTATCATATCTCTATCTAAACGTTGGAGAGGAGCCCCGATGACCGAAAAATCATTTCGTTTATACCCCTATCGCTGGGTGGTTCTGGCTGTTTTTATGTTCATAAACATAACAATCCAGATGCTCTGGATCACATACGCTCCCATCACCAGCCTGGCAGCAGCCTTCTACGGCGTAACGGACCTGCAAATCGGCATGTTATCCATGGTATTTATGATCGCTTTTATTCCCTTATCAATGCCGGTCTCCTGGGCAATTGATACCTACGGGTTCCGGTGGACGGTGGGGATTGGCGCAGTCTTGATGGGCATCTTTGGCGTTTTGCGCGGTGTTGTCGGTACCGATTACACGATCGTCCTCATCAGCACGATCGGCATAGCTGTTGCCCAACCCTTCCTGCTTAATGCCTGGACGAAGGTCCCTGCGCAATGGTTCAGCACCGACGAACGGGCAACTGCCGTCGGGCTTGTGACGCTTGCCAGCCTGGTTGGTACGGCTTTGGGAATGGTACTCACGCCCATTCTGGTCGAAACCATGTCCATCGCCAATATCCAATTACTGTATGGCGGCATCGCAGCCTTTTCTGCCGTTCTGTTCCTTATCTTCGCCCGCGAGAAGCCCGCCACACCTCCCTGCCCTCCCGGTCAGGAAGTCCGTGTCTTGATGCTGGATGGGTTAAAAAACGCGTTGAAAGTCAAAGAGTTTTGGTTCTATTTATTTGTCTCCTTCATCGGGCTGGGTTTATTCAATGGGATTACCACATGGGTTGAAGCGATCATTCGCCCAAGAGGTTTTACGCCGACAGATGCCGGCGCTTTAGGCGCTCTAATGTTGGTTGGAGGGGTGATTGGCGCAGTGGTTATCCCACCCTTCTCGGATAAACAACATAAACGTAAATTGTATTTGTTGCTGGGTTTCGCTTTGGCGATACCCGGCCTGGTTGGCCTGACTTTTGGCCTTACCCACGGTGTGTTATTCGTGTCAGCTTTCTCAATGGGTTTCTTTCTCGTCAGCGCCAATCCGGTCGGAATGCAGTATGCAGCCGAGATCACGTACCCTACCCCGGAAGGGACCTCCAACGGGTTGATCCAGCTCTTCGGACAGGCTTCTGTGGTGTTTGTCTACCTCATGGAGGCGTTGAAATCTGCTGACGGTTCGTTCACCCCTGCCTTGCTGGTGGCTATCGGGTTAATGGTCGTCAGCATTATTCTCATTACCCAAATGCATGATCCTAAAATTCCGGAGTGATTTCCATCCTGAAACCTTGAAAGGTCTATGGAACGTAATAATTAAAAGAACCGTACAAGTCATTTATGAAATTCCTCCTCAACCTGTTCTGAGGAGGAATTTTCTATTTGCATCAACATTTTTACTCAGATGAGACAGTTTTTCAGTATAATAAGTACGGCGTTCTCCAACGCTCTCTGGAAATTGATTATCACTGAAAACTCATCCAGAACCTAAAATACGCTTTTCATTAAGAGATCAACCCGGATCATCAACATGGCCAACTGTAACACTGAAAATTCATCAACCATTACACTTCTGAAAAAGCTTTTCAATTCACCGGACCTTGAAATCTTCATGGAATCCAATGAAAGTGAGATGACCACCCTTCCATTTCACGCTTTTCTCAGTGGAATCTGTACGGAAAAGGGCGAAATTCCCGAACATATCATCCGAAGGTCTGCCATCGATCGTACTTATGGTCACCAGCTTTTCAACGGCACGCGTAGACCCTCCCGCGACAAAGTCCTCCAATTGGCGATCGGGCTGGAGTTGAATTTCGATGAGACCCAAAAGCTCCTGCAGGTTGCCCAAAAAAGCAGCCTCTATCCAAAAATCAAACGTGATGCAGCCATAATCCACTGCATCCGCAATAAAAAAGAGATCAATGAGACCCAGGCGGTCCTTCAAGCATTGGGCCTCACACCATTGAGTAGGGAGAATCAATGACCGACGCATTCATTGAGCCTTTTCTAACGAATTATGATGACAACCGGTATCCGGCACCTTTCCTGGATCAATACGAGATGATGGAATGTCTCGCAAATAATGAGTTCGGAGAAACTTTCCTCATCAAAGACAGGCATTCTGGTGAAAACTGTATCGCCAAATGTTATTTTAAACACAAGGCAGACTTCAACCCGTGTGAAAGTGAGTTTCTCAGGAAGTTGAATCACAAAGGCCTTCCTGAGTTCATTGATGATTTTGATAATTCAGAATTATTTGTGATGGTGCGCTCCTATGTCCCGGGTGTTCCATTAAACGAATTTGTTTCCTGCTTCCAGCCAAACAAAGAACTCTTTCTTTTGATTGGAAAACAAATTTGTGAGATCCTGGCTTACCTGCACCAGCAGACCCCAGCCATCATTCATCGGGACATCAAGCCACAGAACATCATCATTGACAGACTGGGTAACGTCACGCTTATTGATTTTGGCATTTCTCGTGTCTACAATGATGGGTCTTCTGTGGATACAACCTTTCTTGGCACCCGCGATTTCGCAGCGCCGGAGCAATACGGTTATTCACAAACGGATCACCGGACGGATATTTTTTCTCTGGGCATTTTACTGGTCTGGCTGCTCACAGGTGAATCTAATCTTGAAAAGGCCAAGGAATTATTACCCGATAACAGGGTCAGGAAAGTCATCCTGAAATGCACCGCTTTCGATCCAAAAGCACGCTATCAAAGCGCTAATCAAGTCAAAGATGCCTTAGCCGGTCGGGATATAAAGCGAAAAATCTCAATCTTCTCAGCCGTTCTTGTGATCCTGCTCTTTTGTGTTGCTTTTATTCAAAAACTCCCCGTTTTTTCTTTATCTCAACCTGGTAATATCGTCTTTCAGGAACCAACAATTGAAAAAGCCGTCCGCATGACGCTTGGAATAGAATCCAGTGAGGAAATTACCGAAGAAGACCTATTAAGTATTGAAACCTTGCGGCTTTTTGGTAATCAAATCGCTTTGGATGAAGAAGCCCTGCAAACCTACACCGATCTATTCGTGAATAACGACCCTTCCATCCGCCGCGGAGATATCCAACAACTGGATGACCTGCTTCTTATGAAAAACCTTCGCCATGTCGTACTGATTTATCAGAATATCACCACTATTGAACCTTTTGCCCAATTACCTTATTTGGAATACGTTGACCTGCGCCATAACCCCATTGAAGATGTTTCACCCCTGTCCAGGGCAAGCGAGTTGTCCGTTCTGATCCTTTTCGACACCCATGTATCTGACTTAACTGCTCTCATGGATTGCGCGCATCTTTCCACTTTGGACCTTGGCGGCACATTGGTTCAGTCCTTCGCTGCCCTAAATGGATTGGATTCCCTCAGGATGCTTTGCCTTCGGAGGACTCCGCTGTACTCCCTTGTTGGCATAACTGAGCACCTACATCTGGAAGAAATCTATTTATCAGAAACCAATATAAATGACTTCTCGCTTTTATTGGAACTGCCCAATCTGCAATCGGTCCATGTTGGTGAAGAAGACCGGAATGGAATTAAGGAACTAGGGTCCGGATATACATTTACAGTCCTTTACAACTGATTGTTGTTTCACAACCTCCTTTCTTTCACATTTATGTGCACCTTGCACACCTTTTATTTTTAATCTTTGTTAGAATCAAAAAGAAATTAATTAGGTTTTATATGGAGAATCACACTATGGAATCCAAGACTACCATCTACATCGCCCTGCTCTTGTTCTGTGCGCTCCTCGTTACAGGATGTGCCCCAACGTCAACCCCTGAGTCTCCTGACAGTGAAGCAACGCTTCCTGAGAAAGGACCGACCGTTGCGGTGGATGTCCCATCCGAGGTGGTTGCTGAGCCTACCGAAATAATAGAACCCGAATCTATTCCTTGCACAATCGCCTTCCAATCGAATCGCGATGGCAACTGGGAGATTTATTCGATGGCTCCCGACGGGAGTAACCAAACCAACCTTTCCAACGACCCGGCGGACGATTTTGAGCCGGCTTTTTCACCCGATGGCAGTCAGATCGCATTTGTTTCCAATCGTGAGACGGACGATGGGGTTGGTCAATACATCTATGTCATGAACGCTGATGGCAGCGATATTCGTCGCCTTCCAACCGTAGACGGTGGCCGTCACCCCGCCTGGGCCCCAACCGGAGATGTAATCGTATATGACAATGACAATGATATCTTTATCGTCAGCTCGGATGGAAGCGAGGACTCAAGGCAACTGATTGAAACGCCTGAAAGAGATGTCAGGCCGGATTTCTCCCCTGAGAATGACTTTATCGCATGGATATCCGGTGATGATGAAAACGCGAATATCCTTATAATGGACCTGGGTTCAGAGGGGATCAATCAAATCACCCCCAACGGCGGCATTACCGACGCCCAATGGACGGTAGATGCAGAAATCTTCTTCCATGGGAAAAATGAACTTTTTGGCTGCTTCAACTGTGTTATGAGCGCCGACGGCACAAATATCCGGGATGCCGGTGGTAAAGGCTCCATTCAGGAATTCCTGTCATTCTGGACGCTCGAAGGCGACCGGGTTGAATGTGTTCACGCGGATGGCTTCGGGGAAAACGATGACATTTATCTCGTCAGTGATATTTACCCGGATATCTTTTATAACTTAACGGATAACCCTGCCAGTGATAGGAATCCCT
>DPKV01000236.1 GCA_003542325.1 Anaerolineaceae bacterium | reverse complement strand
AGCCTCGAAACCCCGCTCCTCGGCGTAACGAACATAATCCAGTCCATCCCGCAGGTCGTGGGCATCCTGTAAATATAAAGCAACTCGCTCAATCATGGCTTCATCCTTTTCGTCTAGAGGTAAGGTTAATCGACCGGTTAAACAGGAAGGCAGTTTCTGGCTTTCAACAGGTCATAATCTGCCGGAATATCCAGGTCCAGCCCAATCCGTTCGTTTTCAACAACGATTAAATGCGCACCTTTGGCCTTCGCAAGCTCTGAATGCCGGGCCAACGAATCATCGCCGTAGGAAAAGGTGAGAATATCAGCGGGATTCGCAAATAACATATTCGTCCCTTTCCCATGCCGGTCTGGGGCAATGATCACTTCCGGAGCCTGGGAACGCATCCCCAGAAAAGCCTCGACATCATCGGGAGTCAGCAAAGGCAGATCGGCGGGAACGATCATCACGCCTTCCGTCGAGAAAGCTTTGGAAAATAGTGATGCCCGAAACAATGCCGGATTCAATTCCGGTGTACCGTTTTCGGTGACGGTCCGGACGTCCAGCTCTCGGGCTTCGGTTAACACGTCTGAATCTCTGCTGACCACCAGAATCTCAGATACTGCTTCCACCTGTTTCAGGACCTCAATTGTATGGATAAATAACTGGTGATTTAATTTCGCTCGTTCTTCTTCGGATAAAATTTCTGAAAGTCGGGACTTGCCACGACGAATAGGTTTAACGGGAACTATTGCCCAAAGGCTCATAGGGTTATCGTCTCCTGAAATGGATCGTTTCGCTGAATGAAAGCAGTTCTTTTGCCAGTCGAATCCGATCTTTTTGGTCTCTCATGATGACATCGGTCACTAAAGGAATTATACGACAACGTTCAATATTTTCCAATTCAGCCGCATCGATCGCATCGAATGCAAACCCTGCCAGAAAATCCTGATAATGATTTGCGACCGCGAACGCTGACGGTGTAATGCCCAATTCCTGGTACATCTTTGCCGCCGGTCCCTTCAACGCTTTACCGCCGATGATCGGAGAAACGGCAATGACTTTTTTCTGTGAGATTGCCGCCATCATGCCCGGGATCGCCAGGATCGGCCCGATACTCACCCAGGGATTTGAAGGTGCGAAGATGACAACATCCGATTCGGCCAAACCTTGCAGTGCGGCAGGCACCGGTTTGGCTCCCTCAACGCCCAGGAACTCAAAGGATTTCACAACGGGTTGACATGCCTGATGGACAAAGTATTCCTGAAATCCCAGAGATTCACCTGATTGGGTGTGAACAATGGTTTCGACCGGCTCATCACTCATTGGGTATACCGGATGTGCTATCCCCCAGGCTTTACACAGCACCCCGGTCACCTCGGATAATTTGCAGCCCATACGCAAGCGCTCCGTCCGAAAAAGATGCGTTGCAAGGTCGCTGTCACCGATGTGAAACCAATCCGGCCCTCCCAGAGCAGCGAGTTCCCGGTAGGTACGCCAGGTTTCATCCGCCAGTCCCCACCCTGTTTCAGGATTGGCGATCCCTGCCAGGGTATAACAGACCGTGTCCAGGTCAGGGCTGACCTTCAATCCCAAATACTCAAAATCATCGCCCGTGTTGACGATGATATTCAATTGTTCAGGCGGGAGGATTTGCGCCAGGCCATCAACCAGTTTCGCTCCGCCCACACCACCTGCCAGTACGGTAACTTTTTCCATCCCTGGCCTTCCCTAAGAAAATTCCACACGACAAAGCGTTTCACCGAGTTGACCATCATCCGCCTCCACCAATGCCAGGTTGTTTATCCATGAGACCTGCTTAACGGATTCCTGCTCAACCGACTTAATCGCGCAGTCCAGATTATTATTTGTCAGGTCATGCAAAGCCAGGGTGATATGGGGAATCCAATTTTCAGGCGCATAGAAAAGACTGGGCTTCAGCACAAAAGATTGACTGTGGTTCCAGAGATGCTTATGCAGATTGAGCAATGAAAGGGATTTAAATAAGGACAGATAGAGGACGGGTGAGTCGCCCCGAAAGACATCCAGGCCGGTAATTCGGACCGGAAAGGTATGGGTTTGTTCAGCNNCCCTCCAAACCACAGGCATCATTCAGCTTGCGCCATAGACGCATGACGAGAACCGCAGTGTCCTGATCGAGTTCACTAATGATGGCGTGCATTGTCTCTCATCTGAAAAGGTCCCGTTCCTCAGGACGGAGAAGTTCCTGCAAGCCCCCCTCACGGAGTGCATAGGGAAAACCGCGCACATGGACAACCGGGGTCGCTTCGGCAGCCTGTCCCATCATCAGGGAAGCCGCTGCCGCCAACTCATCTGCTGCGCCGACCAGCGTTGCCCGAAGGTGATAATTAAATAAATCCGACTCCCCGCGCAGGTCCACCAGACCAGGCAGGCCGGAAAGGCCAATCGTCGTACCGACCGTCCCATTCCGCCACGCTCGCCCGTGGGAATCGATGATCAGCACACCCAGTCGGCAGCCACAGGTATCCTCCAAAGCAGAACGGATGGATGCCGACGACCGGTCAGGGTCTTCAGGGAGGAGTAAAACCCAATCCTCCGGATCTCCCCAATCGCCTGACACATTGGAATGGTCAATTCCGGCATTGGCTGAGACAAAGCCCAGGTTATGCTCCACGATGATGAGGCCCTCCCGGGTACGCAGGACCTTTCGGCTCTCTGATAGGATCAACTCCAGTAACCGTGGGTCTTTTCCGGTGACCTCAGCGTAACCCATCGCTCGATCTCCCGGCGTGACGGTGGTCAGATTGACCAGCCGTCCTTCAGCCTTCGAGACAATCTTTTGGGCCAGAACGAGAATATCGCCATCCTGAAGCTTCAATTCTGTTTCGGCCAGGGCAGCATTGATCATTGTGGGTAAATCATCCCCGGGTTGAATCAGGGGTATCCCTCGCAGCGGTGTTAATGTCAGTGCCATACTTAATCCAAATCGGCGATACCCGTGATGCGGATCCCGGACGCTTTGACTTTATGCTGGATATTCAACCCGATCAGGACAGACGTCATCCCTTCAACCACAACCGCGTTCTCAATTTGACCGGCATCCCAGCCGCGCAATCCGGTATCGGCAACAAGGCCCAGCACAACCTGCCGGGCCGCTTTTCCCTTGCCACAAACCAGGACATCACAGTCCACGTCGCCACCTTCCATCAGGCGTTCATGGGAGATGTTCTGAAACGCGTCCACAACGGAACAGGTGTCACCCAAAATCTCCTGGGCTTCCTGCGCAACGGAGCCGGCGGGCGGCATCTGGACTTTGGTCACTTTGGGCGGCATGATCGGGACAGCAACATCGATCACGATCTTTCCGCTCAGGACATCCTTCAATCCTTCCAGGGTAACACGATGAGCTGAATAAGGCACCGTGACAACGGCGATATCGCAGGCTGCCACCGCCGCACTGTTTTCCATTCCACCCAATAAGCCAGCATCCTTCCCTAATAATGGAGCAATCTCCGCCACGGCAGCCAGGGCTTTTTCCTGGTTACGGGAACCAATGATGACATGGTGTCCGGCCAGTGTCCAGCGGTATGCCAGACCCTTGCCTTCCTGTCCCGTGCCCCCAATGATCCCAAGTGTATATTTTTCCTTGATCGCATCACCCATAATAGTTGTCATCTCATTTCTATTTACTGATGGTTTCAAAACGTTTCCAAACGCTTTTCGATATTTCCATGGCTTTCGCGGCGATTTCGTTTTCATCCAGTGTCAGGAGTTTCCGTTGGTACATAAGCGACTTCCCTGCGACAATCGTTGCCGTGACCATACTCTCCTGGAAGCCGAACAGGATATGCCAGGGGAGGTTACCGGGGGTCATCTCCGTAAAAGGATGGTAATCGACGAAGATCAGGTCTGCGGCTGCACCGATTTGGACCGTTCCCACCCGGATATTGTCAAATAATTCAGTGACCAGGTCGCTGTTATTCTCAACGGCAATTTTTGTGACCGTATACCCACCCATCCGGCGTGGGTCCCCATGGGCCAGCTTTTGCAGCAAATAGGCCTCTTTCCATTCCTGCCACATCGTGTTCGAAAAACCGTCATTTCCCATCCCCACGCGCACGCCTGCTTCAAGCATGTCCTCAATGGGTGCAACGCCGACGGCGTTATTCATATTGGAACGGGGTTGGTG
>DPKV01000228.1 GCA_003542325.1 Anaerolineaceae bacterium | reverse complement strand
ACCCCATCCCCAGCCCTTCCCCTATACCCTTCGGGTATTCCGCTTCGCTCCAGGGGAAGGGTGCCCGAAGGGCGGGAAAGGGTGAATTTTGGGTAATAAAGAGTTCAATAAACTGAAACAAATGAATTTGCAATTGCCCTGAGGCTATGTGTTTTCCTTGATCTTGGAAATTGGATCGTCAATTTCAAAGAGCAGAACCTCACAGCGACCTAAAGGCCTCATTCCCTTGATTGGCCTTGGGACAGATAATTGTGGATCTCGGGAGATAGCCCGCAGTGGTAAAATTAAGAAAATATGCCAGAAAGGTACGAAATGGATACCCATCTACAAATTCGATTCAAACCTGAAAAAACGGATTACCTCCACGCTTCGCGTGCTTTGGCAATCAAGTCCAAAATTTTCATTGCCCTTGCCGCATTCACAATCATTGTCATGGTGCTTTCAGCCGTCCTTTTAATCTTCCCTTCCATTGGCGGCGGAGAGTATATGACCGCAGCTATTCTCGCATTGGTGATTGGTGGATTTTATTTTATCTATTACGTTTTCCTGATCCCTTTGCAGCTCTCAAGGACTTATGCCAGGAACGATTACCTGCAGGATGAACGGATATTGACATTCTTCGACAGCCATATCACCATGCAGGCTGGGGCACACTCCTCTGATTTGGATTGGGAGAATGTGGAAACGGTGATGCGCGGGAAGCTGATCTATATCATTGCTTATAAGGCGCAGGAAAAAGTCTACCCCTTCATTCCCAAAAGCGCGTTTTCTGAGCCGGGAATGGAAGAGAAATTTCTGGAGCTGTTGAAAGATAAAGCAATCCAGGTAAAATAACACTTAAACACGAACCCATTCAACTCATTACAGAACCTGTTATTCCCAGGAGAAACCCCCATGGATTTTGGAACCATTCTAGTCTCGATTCTTATAGGATTAGGCGTACTGGTGCTCTTCCTGGCCGCATTTATCGCCATGAAGACGATGTTTTATTCACCCCGGCAGAAAAAAGTGAAGCCAAGAGAATTCGTTGATATTGACGGAAAATCAGTGGCGGAACGACTGGGTCTGGCGGTTCAATTCAAGACGATTTCTCTGGCCAATTCTGAGGAGATTGACGAGAACGCTTTTCTTGGATTGCATCGCATGCTCCAAACGCTTTATCCGCAGCTGCACACCAAACTTAAACGGGAAGTTGTCAATGATTTTTCCCTGCTCTATACCTGGGAAGGGAAGAACCCGGAGCTTAAACCGATTCTGCTCGCCGCCCACCTTGATGTTGTCCCCGCAGACGAAGGGGAAGACAGCGGTTGGAGCCATCCCCCCTTCAGCGGAGAGCTTGCTGACGGCAGTGTCTGGGGACGGGGTACATTGGATGACAAGAACAGCGTGATTGGTATTTGCGAAGCGGTGGAATATCTCCTCAAGCAGGGGTACCAGCCGGAACGCACCATTTACCTGGGATTTGGACATGACGAGGAAATCGGCGGCGTGCATGGGGCAACGGAGATCGCGGCCCTGCTTGAATCCCGCGGTGTTCAGCTTGGGTGTTTGTTGGACGAGGGTGGAAGCGTCATTGAGAGCTTCCTGCCTGGCGTTGATACACCCGCTGCTATGATTGGGATCTCTGAAAAAGGCTATTTGAGCCTGAAACTGACGGTTGAAGTGGATGGCGGTCACTCCTCCATGCCGGCGCAGGAAACGGCGATTGGAATCCTGTCCCTGGCGATCGCCAAACTTGAGCTAAATCCGATGCCGGCCCGTTTGGAAGTGATTGAATTCATGATGAGCTATCTCGGCTCTGCACTGCCTTTTTTCCAACGGATGTTGTTTGCCAATACCTGGTTGTTCGGCGGTATTTTAAAGAAAGAACTGGGTAAATCCAATCTTCTGAACGCCAGCATTCGGACAACGACCGCACCAACGATCATAAACGCAGGCAATAAAGATAACGTCCTGCCGGGCAAGGCTGAGGCAGTGGTTAATTTCCGCATTCTGCCCGGAGATGACCTGCGTTCCGTTTATGAGATGGTTTTGGAACGCATTGATGATGAACGCGTGAAGGTCACGCCTTATCAGGGAGATACCCTGGCCGATGCCGGATGGGATCCCTCTCCAGTAGCGGATGTGGATTCGGTTTATTTCCTTCTGCTGGCCCGGTTGGCAAGCGAAGCATTCCCCGGAGCCATGACCGCACCCTACCTGGTCCTGGGCGGCACAGACGCCCGGCGGTACGCGAATGTGACCCGAAACGCCTTCCGTTTCATGCCGGTTTTGATGAGCAAGGCGGACCTGGGAACCATGCACGGCATCAACGAAAAGCTGTCGTTTGAGGAATGCGCCCGGATGGTGGGCTTCTATATTGCCTATATCCAGCAGATGGCCGACCTGCCCGCTGAAGCGGATATTGAAGAAGCGGTGGAGGAAGAAGAGCCGGAAGAAGAACTGTTTGAAGAGCTGGATGAAGAACCGGAAGACGAACTGCTGAATGACCTGATGGATGAGGACCCTGAGCCGATCCCGGATGAATTGAAGAAACTTCTGGAAAAAGATCAGGATTCGCCGGCTGAGTAATTCTTATCAAGGTAAATCATAAAACGGGTGCCAGTTGCATAATTGGCACCCGTGCTGTTTTTCAAACAGGATTTATTTACTTTTCTTATACGCTACGTATATATCCGCCTCGATCATCTCGCCGTTCTCAAAAAAATGGTGGGCGAAATAGACATTTCCCGCGCTGTCCACTGCCGGCTCGCCTGCGAATTGTGAAAGGATCAGTTCAGGTTCGCTCCAGTCCTCGCCGCTCCATTTTGACCGGAAAATTGCAACCGTCCCCTGATACTGGCGGGTGAACCAGAGTTCCTGCCCGTCCGGTGTGATGCAGGGCCAGCCTTCCATCGCATCCGTGTTGACCGCTTCGATGTTCACGGGGTCTGACCAGGCATCCCCCTCTCGGGTGGTCATCCAGATATCCATATCACCCTGGCCGCCGGGACGGTAGGAGTGGAAATAGAGGTCATCCCCGTAAAGGCGGGCTTCCCCGATCTGGATCTCATCCCTCAGGCGGCTGCTGACGGGCTGCCAGTTCTGCCAGCGGCCATCCAGCCACTCCGCCGTGAACATGGACATGCCGGTGATCCCTTCCCGCACGGAGGCGAACCACATCTCATCCCCCTGGATGGTGACCGCGCCGTCCAGAGAGAGGATGTCCGGCGGTTCCAGCCAGACCCTTTCAGCTTCTCCCCAGATGCCACCGGACTGGTGGGTTACATAGACCCCCGTCACGCCGTCAAAGAGCTGTTCTTCAGCCGGCAGCCGGACATCGGGCGTGAAGAAGATGTACAGCGTTTCTCCATCCGGCATAATGAAGGGTGAATCCTCGCCGCCCGAGGTGTTGACTGCACCCGAGAGGGGGACCGGCTGTTCGTATTCGTCGCTGTGGAGAATGGGAGGGAAGAGGTCTGTATCCGGTGAAACTTTCCGGGTATCCGCGGGTAAAGCCGCCAGGCGGTCCACTTCGGGGTAGTCCTCCGGCGCATAGGCGGCTGGTGAACAGGCAGCCAGTAGTAAGATAACGGCGAAATAAACCTTACGCAATCCGAATCTCATCACAACCTCCCGGTGGTGGGTTCTGGGATGATCATAAGATGAAAACAGAGAAAGTAAATGGTTCAGTGATCAGCGGGTGAAGACCGGCATGTAGATGGTATAGATTCCGGCAGGTAGCGGCCAATCCAGATGAAAGTCCCGGTAGGCGATGTAGATCCCCTGGACGCCGTTCTCGCCGGGCTGGTCCCCGCCCCAGATTTCACCGGCGTTTTGCAGATAGTCAAACAGCACGGTGAGGGTGTCGTTGGCAGGGGTGACGGTTACCCCGTCCACTGTGTCTTCGGGGGTGCCGGTCGACCAACCGTTGGGTGTGGTCCCGTTAGTGTTTAGTGCCGTCCGGGCTGCGCCAAGCAAGCTTGCAGCGGCTTCGATCTGGGCACAGGCTGTCCTGGCTGACGATAATCCCATCAGATTTGCCAGGGCTGTCGCATCCGGGCACTGACTCAGTGCGTTTTGCTCCGCTTCCATGATGGCCAGGAGGACTTTGGGGTTGATCTGGTTGGCGGCTGAAGCTTGTTGGATGACAGCAGCCATGTCAATTTCTGCGTCATCGACATCCAGAATCGGTTCAGCCAAACAAGAACCGTAGAGCTCGAAGAAGTAGCGGACATGCTGGACTGTGGCTTCCGACTCTCTGGTCAGCCAGGTTTCATCCACCCAGGCGGTATCGTGGAATTGCATTCCGGCATTGCCCACCAGCGTGAAACGCACGGCGCTGGCGGAGACGGAGGTGGTTTGGTGAGCCTCCCCGGTGACGTCAGATAGGGTGAGAGAGGCGTCCGTTTCAGCGTTGAAATGGAAGATCCCCAGGTCGACCCACTCATTGGCCCACGGCCATTGATTGACCTTCAACTCGGAATCCCCGTTCGCATGGGTGAGGGTATAGGTTACCAGGCTGGTATCCGCTGTAGTCGTGACGCTGGGGCAGGTCCAGGTGATGGCGTTATGGCTGGGGATGAAGACTTCGACCTTGTATTCGCCGCTTACGGGCAGGGCAGGTTCCCAGGCGGCGATGTTGGTGCTTTGTGCTTCTTCGGCGGCGTTCAGGGTCAGATAGGCATACTGGCCGCGGGCGTTGGTGTAACGATACCAGCCGGAGTCGCAAACGCCGCTGCCATAGAGGGGGGAGAGGGTAGGCTGTTCGAGCAGAATGATTTCATCATCCTCCAGATTGGAGCAGGACACTCCCAGGAAATCACAAATGCCTTCGGCAATCGCCAGGGCTGATAATTGTTTAAAATCTTCCCGTTGGAGATAGGTATTATCGGGATATTCACGATCCATAAAGGCCAGCTCGATCAGGGCCGCGGGCATCTGGGCGTAGTTGATCTCGCCATAAGCGCTGTCGGAAGGTTTGATCCCCCGGTTCGTCCAACTGCTGTCGTATTCTGTCCGGATCTTACTGATGATGCTGTTGTGGACGGCGGTTGCGAGGGCTTGTGACCCTGGGTTGTTATCCGTGTCCCAGTAGGTTTCTGTGCCGGTTAAAGGGTCCATGTTGGCAGGTGTGCCGTTATTGTGGAAGCTGATCAGGAGATCCGCACCGTAGTAGTTCGCCATATAGGGGCGGGTGCGGATGTCGCTGTTGTAATTGGTGTTGCTGCCGTTCCAGATCCAGGAGGGCAGACCCATATAGATGGCATACTGGCGGGCATCTTCCTGCCAGGCCGGATGTCCACTGACTCCTGTCCGGGCGTTCTTATCAAACTCGCGAAGCTGGATGACAGTCGCCCCTTCTCTTTCCAGAGCGTCTTTCAAATAGATCATGATCTCCACGTTGAGCGTGTCCTCGCCAATGCCATTGAAGATCCCCCGTTGGAGCAGCCAACCATAGGTCTCATGCCAGTAATAGCCATGGCCCGGGCTGATGGCGATCTTAACCCCCGCAAGGGGGCCGCTGCCGGGGAGTTCGCGGTCGGTGGGATATTCAACTGAGGTGCTGAACTCCGGTTCGGGACGCCCCCAGTATTCCAGCAGTTCGCCTTCCACCTTGAAGGTGGTCAGGAACATCCGGTTGATCTGGAAGGTTTCATCCAGCCCGGTCTGGAGGTCGGTGAAGATGTCGTCATCATAGACGCCGTCCGGCAGGACGGCTGCGCTCAGGTCGATCACCAGTGCTTCGCCCAGGAAGGTCACGGACAGGATCTGGGCGCCGGTCTCCGTCAGGCGGGGATGCGCGTTTAAATAATCCGTGATTTCAGAGGTTGTCGGGGGTTGGGATTGGGCTCGGCCGGTTTGGGTGGGGAGGAGGAAAACGAGTAAGAGGGATAAACCTGCCAGCAGGAAAAACAGTTTTTTCATAGGGTACCGATACCTGATACTGATAAGAGCGTTTATTTTACCCTTTGATGGGTGCAAGAGGAATACCAGAAGCACGAAATTTAGTAAGGGCGACGCACGCGTCGCCCCTACATCTGTAAACTATATTCCA
>DPKV01000171.1 GCA_003542325.1 Anaerolineaceae bacterium | reverse complement strand
GAGCCAAGATAGATGACATCATCGACAATCTGGGGTTGAGACCAGAGATAATGGCCGGTATCAAATTTCCACAGCAGGTTGCCATAATTATCAAGGGCATACAGCGAACCGTCATTGCAGGGCGCATAAACGACGCCATCCGCTTCCGCTGCTTTTGCCAGGAAGAAGCCATCGGCTTTGGTATATATCCAAATGACTGCGCCAGTCTGACGATCCAGCTTATGGAAAGTCTTTGCCAGGTCTCCGACATATACATAATCCCCGCTGACGAGGGGTTGGGCGTAAAATACTACCTGGCTGTTTGCTTTTTCAGGATATGACCAGGTCACAGATCCGTTTGTGATATCAAGACCATACACAAAGGTTCCATAGGCAACGAAAGCCATATCTTCGTCAACGCTGACACCCGGTGCGCCGGTTACCCGGGGACCTGGCATACACGCGCTCAGGAGAATGGTCATTCCCAAAAAGATTCCAATTAATAGGATGTGCGATTTTTTCATTTTCATTTCTCTTCTCTTGCAGGATCAGGGAACCGGATCAAATCCACCTGGATTGAACGGATTACAGCGGAAAACACGTTTTACCGCCATCCATCCGCCTTTCAAAGCACCGTATTTGTAGATTGCCTGATAGCCGTAATGGGAACAAGATGGATAAAATCGGCAGGTATCGGCGGGCAAGGAAGGTGAAACCAGCCGTTGATACAACCGAAGCAAAGCAAGTAAAATCCAGCGAGGCAGGTTATTCCAACGGACCGGCAGGTCCTTAAGGCTGGGTTCGTGCTCGTACTGATTGGAATTTCCTGTAAGTTCAGTCAATTTTTTTGTCTTTCAACAATCCCGAATTTCTGAAAAGGGTATTTATTTCACTCAACAGATTGGAGTATGGCCAGGTCAGAATAGCTTTTCTGGCTATGAGAACCACATCAAAGCCCTGGGACAATTCTTTTTGGATGGATTGAAAAGCTGATCGAATTCTGCGCTTTGCCAAATTTCGCTGGACGGCCCCACCAACAGACCGTCCGGCGATAATTGCTATCCGATTCATTTCGTTTTGATTTGGCAATAAATATAATACAATCGATCGATGGGCGTAGGATTTACCTTCCTGTCGCACATGTTTTATGTCTTCATTCCGGGTCAGTCGTGAACTCCGGGTCACCTATCATCCTTTTCAGCAGGACAGATTGAGTCTCACTGAAATTTACCTGCTCTGGTGTAATCTACCAGCGGACTTTCTTCACATGATTATTGGCGGTCTTCGCCAACTCATGCCGGCCACGTGCTCGACGCCGCTTCAAGACTTCCCGACCACCTTTAGTCTTCATGCGTGCTCTAAAACCATGCACCCGGACGCGACGACGGCGTTTAGGTTGATACGTTCGTTTGGGCATTAAAGGTCATTCCTTTCTCGTCTTTTCTTTCGTCTAAATACTCGCGCATTAAGACTAGCCCCCAATTATACCGTATGCCAAAATAGCGGTCAAACAGTAATCGGAAGCCAGCGATTAACCGTATTGATTTTATCAGAACAATTAGAATCGTCAAGACGAACTCTGTAAAATATTTTTTACAGCTTATCTGCTCCTTGCCTTCCCCTCAAGGGGAAGGTGGCGCAAAGCACCGGATGAGGTGTCAGGACATATTTCACAAATAAATACTTTAGATCCGCTACAACCTAAGGTTTCATTAAGTAGAGATCCCCTGAAGTTGGGTAAGACAAGAAATGGATATTCCTTCATCTCATTAATCTGCTTCACTTCCTTCCATGAGGGGAAGCCTGGCTTATGATTACTTCAATCCACAGTTTCTACAACGCCCAATAAAGCTTGTCGCTGCGGATGATTTTTCAATAATCGAACAAAAGTTATTTCATTCCACAAATCGCGTTCGGCTTTTGCATATACCCGAATATAATTACTCGTCAACCCGGAAAGCTGCCACAATCCATCCCCTGTCGCTTCGCTCGATTCCCATAAAACAGGGCAGACCTCCCCGATGAATTGTGCCCTGTACTTACTTCCGGTTTCAATGAAGACCTTGCGCAACGTCGCGTTTCTGGCTTTTGCTACGGATTTCGGTACCGTCGTCTTCATCTTATATGCAGCAGTTCCCGGGCGCGGGGAATAAGTGAATACGTGCCCACCCGCAAATCCGATTTTACGGATCAAATCCAATGTCGCTTCGAAATCCTCCTCCGTCTCACCGGGAAAGCCCGTGATCACATCGGTTGTAATCGCTGCTTCCGGAATAGTCTCACGGATGGTTTGAATGAGTGAAAGATACCCATCACGGGACAAAGGACGCCCCATTTTCTTCAATACCTCATCGCTGCCGGATTGAAGCGGAATATGCAAATGCCGGCAAAGTCGAGAGTCATTCCAGAGGGGTAATATCGCAGGATCAAAATCCCAGGGTTCAATCGATGAAAGCCGGACCCGGTCAAGGTCAGGATAAACCAGAACATGGTTAAGCAGATCTGTCAAATGCATCAGTCCCGGCAGGTCCCTGCCCCACAC
>DPKV01000100.1 GCA_003542325.1 Anaerolineaceae bacterium | reverse complement strand
GGGCGAGGACACAAAGTCCAGTTCATCCCCATAAAGAAGGATATAAGCAGCCCCGGCCATCACGAGCAGCCCCAGGATGGCCCCGACGATGGCCAGCCGGCGGGCAAAAAGGATATTGATCCCCGCGAGGATGATCAGGACAGGCCACAACCGCACCAGCATCCAGAGATTTTCGTCAGGGATGATATTGAGGTTGTATAAAAGCCAGATTGCCCCTGCACCAATCAGCATGATGGGCCAGAAGAGGGAATGAGCATAATATTGTTTGGTTTGATTTGACATAATGACCTCATTTTCTTAATTTTTAAATAACGAGCCTGTTTACAATGAGTCTAGATATACTATAATTATAGCAGTTAAGAAGTAAATAATATAAAAACAGCTTAGGCAGGCTAAAGGCCTGGCGGTGCGACAGAGTTTGAACTTATGATGAATAATACTCAGGAAGAACCCCTCTTTATTGCCCAGTCCGGCCCCCTGGAGGGCCAGCGCTGGAAGATTGAAGCCGATTTGATTTTAGGACGCGACGCGACGTGTGATATTGTGATTCCCATGCGTCAGGTTTCCCGGCAGCATATGCGCATCCATCCCACTCCAAACGGCATCCAGATTGAAGACCTTGGCAGCAAGAACGGCACCTATCTGAACGGGCTGTTATTGCAGGAACCGGCACTCTTGAATGACGGCGATGAAGTGCAGGTTTCATTGGCGCAGCACTTTGTCTTCCTGAGTTCTGATGCGACCATGCCTTTGGAGGGACTTCCCCTTGATATGCAAAAACGACGGCTCCGGGTGGATCTCGGTGCGCGTCGTGTTTGGATTCTGGAAAAAGAGATTGATCCGCCCCTCTCAGCATCGCAATTTAACCTTCTCCAAATCCTTTACGAACAGCCTGGTGAAGTCGTCTCCAGGTCAGAGGTTATTGATGCGGTTTGGGGCCAGGCGGCCGAAGGGGTATCTGAGCAGGCGCTGGATGCCCTTGTGCGGCGGTTACGGGATCGGATTGCCGAGGTGGACTCTGACCGGGAATATATTGTCACCGTCCGCGGGCACGGTTTGCGCATGGATAATCCCGTGATTTTGTCTTCCTGAAAGATTGGACGAACGACTTATTCGGCCGCGCTTTCCAAATTTCGTTTCATTGAAAACCTCAGAGCATGGCGGTAGACCTGCTGCAGCTTTTCCGCAGCAGCCTCACGTCCTTGCTGTTGCTGGGTTTGGTTCATCAGGTTCATCAGGAACTGCATGAACTCGTCAGTGACCTCATCGGCATTCTCTTCAAGAATAGCTTTGATTGCAGGCTCATCTTCGGCCTGAATCAATGCCTCGATCAGTTCTATGTTTGCGCCAGGCGCGCTGACTTTTTGAATGGCACCGGCGACTTTTTGCAGTTTGGCCAGCAGGCTGTCGTTGTTTTCCGAACGGGCTGTTTGGATCCGTTTGCGCAGGACTTCCAGGAAGATTTCATTGACGCCGCCCAGGGCCTGGAGGGTTGATTCTTCGATGTTATCCTTTGATAGAATCTCGTCCAGAAGCTGGCCGGCCAGGTTTTCCTGCTCTTTGATAGCCTCATCGATTTCATGGGTCATTTCAAGGAGTTTTTCCCGGAGTTCCGTCAGTTTGGCCTGCTCTGCACCGGTGGATTGCTGGATGCGGTCAGTCAGGGCCTGGAAGAAACCGTAATCCATGCCGCCCCGGGCCATGCTGACCAGTGTGACCAGGCGGATTTCGCTGTCTGCGGCGTCCACAATCAGGTTCAGAAGTTTCTCTCGGGTCAGGCCGGATTTGCTGGCTTCTTCCAGCGCCTGGAATGCAGCTTGCTGTTCCTGAACCTGGCTGAGCACTTCTTTACCGTAGTCCGTATTTTCGAGAATTTGCTGCTGCAGCCCAGCCAGAACGTCTGCGCTTTGCTCGTCGCCTGATGCCGCTGCACTTTGGATCAAACGCTGGAGGATCATCAATAAATCCTCATTAACGAGTTCTTCTTCCTGTTTGATGATTTCCGGACGGGATTCAGGGGAAACGCTGGCTAACCGTTGCAGGAAGTTCAGTTGTTTCTGCTGTGCTTCCAGCATTTCATGCGTGATGCCGTCCTCTTCCAGGACACGTTCCACCAGCCGTTGCCGGGTTAACATCGTTTCGGGTTTAAAGAGATAAGCCTTGCGCTTTTCCATCGGCAGGCTTTCCATCACCTTCTTCAGGATAGGCCCGATCATTTGTTCCTGCTGATTAACCGGTACTCCCAGTTCGGGTGGAAAAAATGTCAGGAGTAATTCGTTTTCAGGATCATGATAAACAACCGGCGTGGGCACCTGGCCGCGATAGCCGCAGCTCGGACATTGGATCAGGTTATATGCACCGGATAATAGCGTCTGCTTGGCTTGTGGATCCTGACTGACATCGAAAAGCCGCGTGATGTCAGCGGTTACAGGTTGTTTACACTGGGGGCATGAAACGGTTGTTTTTGCCATGGTCTCTCTTTCGTTCTTTCAAAAAGATTATTAATTCTATGCGAACAAAGTATTATACTATTTTAGATAATGCAGATAATATTTCAAATTTACCTGTTAATTCTAAGAAGTATATAAGAGTATTTCCCTTTTGGGGCTGTCTTTTCAAAATAAGGTGAGATCATGGTATGATAGTAAAACTTCACCGGATTGATCCATCATGTTGACGATAAAAAAATATTTATTACTGATATTGGGATTCTTATTTGCTCTGTCTGACCAATGGCAGCCGGTTTCAGTCAGCGCGCAGTCCACAACCGGGATGGAATGGGTGAATGTCACCCTTTGGCCCGAACAAGGGGAATCCTCAGTTTTGATCGTCTACGAAATTCATCTTTCCGAGACATTGAATTATCCTCAAGAGGTGGCTTTCCCAATTCCTGCGGATTGCGAAGTAAAAAAAATCTCCATTCAAAGGAACGATGGCGAATTATTACCTGTGGCCTGGGATATTCACGAAGATGGCGACTGGCAGTTGGTTCATTTCGCTGCGATCTCCCCTGTGACCCGGTTGGAATATCGGGACACGAGGATTGCGGCCAGCAATTCTTTACGCCAATTCTCATTTGAATGGTTATCCAATGGTGAGGTGGAATCATTTTCATTGACCGTCTATCAGCCTTTCGGCGCCGGCGAGCTGGAGACTGAGCCACGCATGAGCCAGATGGAAGAGCTGGATGACGGTCGGAAGGTTTATTCAAAGAACTTCGGCCGGATAAGTTCGGGTGAACTGGTTTGGCTTGATCTTCAATATGAGAAGGACATTACCAACCCGGATTATCCGGCTCTGAGCGTTTCGGCCGTTTCTCCACTAAATGATAACGTAACAGGTCACTCAGCGACCCCGTTGAGTGTGGTGGCCTGGCTGGCTGCTGTTGCTGTTGTGGTTATGATCATGGTGGTAATTTACTATTGGTGGATCAACCGCAGGATGCAGCATAAAAGAGAGCATATCGTCCGGGGTGTGGGTATTTTGAACCCGGAGAAACAGGCCGTATTCTGCCATGAATGCGGGTCCCGGTCAAAAGCGGGGGATGCGTATTGCCGAAGCTGCGGTACTGAACTGCGCCGTTTTTAATTAATTCCCTGTAACAAGTCTCAAGGGGAAATTTGAATTTCCTCAAAAAGAAGGTAGCCAAATCCCGGGCCGGCTTCTCCGCGATAAGTCACAACGGTAACTTTTTCCCCCTCGATAGTGACCAGCAGATACGTCCCCGGCGAAGGTGCAGCCCTGACTCCCATCGCCTGACCGGCCTCGATCTGCCAGACGCCGTCAATCTGAACCGCACTGTAATTGTGGGTATGCCCGCAGATATACGCTCGAACCCCATATTCCTGAAGCAGCGCCCAAAATCGGTCCCGGGCATCCGGGTACTGGTCCAGACTTTCATGGTAATGGCTGGTGAGGCCTGTCTGGTCGTCCGGTTGGGGGAAGGCGGGCTCGTGCCCGAACACAAAGATGTGAGTTTTGTCGGTCGCAGCCAGGTCTGCCGCCAACCAATTGTAGAGCGTATCCGTGATGCTTCCATCGATACCCCAGGGGCTGTCTTCGGTGCAATACACGTTCAGGGCGACGAAGTGGCTGTTTTGATAATCGAAGCTGTAGGTGGTATGGGGACAGGAATCCGGTCCCTGGTTGACAACGTTGGGTTCGGCCGGGCCGTTGGGGTCGTAATTGTAATTTTGCAGGAAAGAGATCTCGGCCTTGTCAAAGTCGTGATTGCCCGGTATGGGGAACCACAGATAGTCTTTTCCCAGGACCTGATCAATCGTCCAATCCGTGCCTTCGGCGGGGATGATGTCCCCCGGACTGACCATAAAGTCCCCCGGGCCGGACTGCTCCAGGTATCCGAGCAAAGCCGCGAAGAAATTGGGATAATCGATGTATTCCGGGGCTGAGACGACGGACATATCTGTCGTCACGGCAAAGCTGAAGGCAGGTTCGGGCCCAGGTGAGGTCGTGGGTATTGCAGTGGGATCGAGTGTGGCAGTGATGGTGGGCAGCGCTGGCTGTGTTTTAGTTGGTTGGATCGTGGCAGTGGGAGAAACGGTCCCAGGAGTGCAGGCGGTCAGGATGAGTAATGTCAGGCTTGCCACTACCAGTAAATTTTTCATCGCGGCATTATACCTCGCGTAGAAAATTCGAAAAGGAATCAAAAGACCGTCCCACGTTACCGCTAACTTTGGAGTATTGTGGGATGGATATTTTATCGATCTATTTTGTTCAGGGCAGCAATTGCGTCCAGGTCGCTCCGCCATCCGTGGTATGGAATAGTCTGAGGGGAACCCAGGTGTAATCATCCGGGGTGGTCAGCGCCCAGCCGTTCAGGTCGTCAACGAAGTCCAGGTTCAGAATGAAGTCCGCCGGCGGGATCCCGGCCATGGCGGGTGCTGTCCAGGTGCTGCCGCCGTCGGTTGTCTTCAACAAAGCCGTTCCGCCGCCAGCCCACACGGTATCCGTCATTGTGAAGTCCACCACGCGCCCTTCGGGGATGGCACTCTGGAAGGTCCAGGTCTGACCGCTATCGTCGCTGCGATAGACCAGGAGAAAATTATCACTCCCGGATGTGAGCGCCCGGACAGGCAGATAGGCAACGGTATTACTCATGAAGTAAGGCGGCCAGGTTTCAAGGAAACTGCCGGCGTAGGCTGCGGGCAGAGAAATATCGGTTTCATGTGCCCAGGTTACACCACCATCAGCGGTTGTGAACAGGTAGAAATAATCTGTCATCGGATTGTTGCCGCCAATCCAGCCCTGGTTGAGATCCAGAAAAGCAAGGCCGCTCTTAGAACCGCTTTCCGGGAGTGATTTGGATTCACCGGGTTCGTGAGTGAAAACCTGCGTCCAGTTTGCACCACCGTCGACCGTCTGGTAAAGGGCGACATAATGAGAACCTGCGCCAGCGCCAAGGTCTACGAGAGCATATCCTGACGTCAGGTTCAGGAAGAAATAGCGGGCATTGTTGAAGGGCACAGGTGTGACCGACCAACTCACACCGCTGTCCTGGGTTTGATAAATTCGACCGGCTGCGCCGCCGGGATTGCCGGGGGTGAACCAGGCTGTGTTCTCATCCAGATAGAAAGGATTGAGGCTAAGGGTGGAGACTCCGGCAGGCAAGGGGGAAAGGTCTGCGGGTGTTGCGTCCAGCCAGTTAGTGCCACCATCCACAGTGATCAGCAGATGGTTTCCATCCTGAGTGACCGCCCAGCCTTTTGTCGGTGTGAAGAAAGAGAAATCAAAAATCACAGGGTTGGGAAAGACCGGTAAAGCAGGCGCAGGCTCTTCAGTCGGCGTTTCGGTCAGGGTGGCCGTTGCCGTCTCGGTTGGTGTGATGGGGAGCTCTGTTTGAGTGACGGTCTCTGTCGGTGTCTCCGGCGTTTCGCCGGGGGGCTCGGTTGCTGTGGCGGTGGGCGTTGCCTCCCATGGGAATTGGCAGGCCATGGCAGCCAGGGCAAGCGATAAAAGGGTCAGATATAAAACGAGTTTCTGTTTCATAATTAACTCCAAATTTTAGAAATAGTAAATATTGCCTCGCAATCCATTAAACGAAAAAAGGAAGCGAATCGTTCCGGGCAACAAAGGAAGTGGTGGGAGGGATTGGTGCTGAATCCAGCTTAACATACAGCGGGATGCAAAGTCAATCCGACCTGCCCAAAGAAACCGGCCTGCTATTTACGTCCTTAGGTGCGATTTGGTTTATTCTTTAACATTCGTTATAATTAATTCAATTGCGATTTCATTATTGGTGAAGGATAATTTCAAAAGGAGCCGAAATGTCCAAATTTGAATCGGTGAAGAAACGTGATGGATCGATTGTTCCTTTTACCCCACAGCGCGTTACGAACGCCATCTATCGCGCGGCGGTTGCGGTTGGCGGTCGGGATAAGCGGACAGCCGAAAAACTGACGGAATATGTTATCAGGGTATTGGAAACACAAACACCGGATGGCGAGGTCCCAACCGTGGAGCAGATTCAGGACGCTGTTGAGAAGGTCCTGATCGAGGAAGGGCATGCCCGGGTTGCTAAAGCCTACATTCTCTATCGTGCGGAGCGCGCCCGGCTGCGGGAGCAGCGCGCGGAGCGGGACGCCCAGCCATCGACCAATATTCCCTGGTCAAAACTCTGGAGGGTATTGGATTGGACGGTTGAGCATGACTTCCACACCGTTGAGCGTCTGAACGCTCGCATTGAACGGGGGGAACTATCGGAAATCATCGGTGTCTCCGAGGCTTTCTATAATGAGGATGTGGAAAACGCGGCGAACCAGGTTGCCAAGCGCAAAGGCGAAGTACGGATGGTGATCATTGCCGGCCCCTCATCTTCAGGGAAGACCACGACGACCATCAAGCTGGGAGAGCGTTTGGCCCGGCATAATATGAAACTGGTCACAATGAACGTGGACAACTATTTCTTTGATCTCGCCATGCATCCCAAGGACGAGTTTGGGGATTATGATTTTGAAACCCCACAGGCTTTGGACCTGGCGTTAATCAATAAGCATCTCACACGGTTGTTCGCCGGTGAGGAAGTGAAGACCCCGTTCTATGATTTCAAAACCGGGACCAGGCAACCGGATCAAATCCCGATGAAACTGGAAGAGAACGATGTGATCCTGATTGACAGCCTGCACGGTCTTTATCCGGATATGACGATGGATATTCCCCAGGAGATGGTTTTCCGGTTGTACATCGAACCCCTCCTGCAGTTGAAAGGGCAGGACGGGCGATATGTGCGCTGGACGGATATCCGCCTGATCCGCCGGATGTTAAGGGATGCGTCCCACCGGGCGTACGATCCAACCAAGACCCTGCTGCACTGGCACTATGTCCGGGCCAGCGAACTGCGGAATATTATTCCCTTTGTGAACACCACCGATTACATCGTCAACAGCGGCATGCCTTATGAATTGCCGATGTATAAAGCGAAATTGTTCACTGAGTTTGAGCGCTGGACGAAGGAGTATGAAGGCGATCCTCTCAGGAAGGATGCCTTTGAACGAGCCAGCCGGGTATATGCGTTGATGAAATCTCTGGTGCCGATCGCGGATGATTCGATTGTGCCGGAGAATTCGGTGATCCGGGAGTTCATCGGCGGGAGTATTTACGAGTATTAGAGATACCTTTATGTAGTGTGCCGCGCCTTTGCCTGCCTCCCAAAGGGAGATTGTACGCACCATTATTTTCTTACCACAAAGGACACGAAGATACACGAAGGAAAATTTGGGAAACCCTTTGTGCTCTTTGTGTCCTTCGTGGTTAATTCTCTTTAGAGCCGGATCGAGGGGTTGTTATCTCATTGCCTGCAGCAAGTCCAGGATCAAGTCGCTGCCATCTTCAATGCCGACCGAAAGCCGGACCAGACCATCGGTGATGCCGGCCGCCAGGCGTTTGTCGCGGGGTGTGTTGCAATGAGTCATGCTGGCGGGATGCTGGATGAGGGTATCCACGTTACCCAGGCTGACTGCCAGGGTGGCAACTTTCACATGGTTCATCATCCATTCGCCGGCTTCCAAGCCACCTTTCAACTCAAAGGCAATCATTCCGCCGTAGTCATTCATCTGTACCCGGGCCAGTTGATGATCCGGGTGACTTGTCAGACCGGGGTAGTACACCCGGCTGACCTCAGGTTGTTTTTCAAGGACCTTGGCCAGACGCAGCGCATTCCGGCAGTGACGCGTCATCCGCAATTCGAGGGTCTTCAGGCCGATATTGGTCATCCAGGTATCCATTGGGCTGGGTGTTCCGCCGATGAGTTTATAGATTTGATAGAGCTGGTTGTGCAGCAGTTCCAGGTCAGTGGTCAGCAATGCGCCGCCCAAGACCTGGCCGTGACCGGAGATGTACTTGGTGGTTGAATGGACGACGAGGTCTGCGCCGAGTGTCATCGGCCGCTGGCAAAAAGGGGTGGCGAAGGTGTTGTCCACGGCAACCCGAGCGCCGTGGGCATGCGCCAATTCAGAGACAGCCCGGATATCGGTCAGACGCAGGGTGGGGTTGACCGGCGTTTCGAGATAGGCCAGCCTGGCTTCCGGATGGGCGTCAAAGGCTTCTTTCCAGCCTGTGGGGGTATTTTCCGTGACCCAGACCACATGGATGCCGTATCGCGGGGCGAGGTTCTTCAGGAAGAGGTAAGTCCCATCATACAGGGCAGCCTGGGTCAGCACTGTTTCACCGGCCTGCACACAGGCCAAAATGGCGGCGGTGACAGCGGCCATACCGGAAGCAAAAACAAGCCCGCCGCAGATCTCTTCCGGGGCAGTTTCAGGATCTTGCCGGATCAGGTCCCAGGCTTCCAGGGCAGCGAGTTTCCGGGCCAATTGCTGGTGGTTGGGGTTATTCAGGCGGGTGTAATAATAACCGGGCCGCTCACCGCTGGCGATTGAGGCCCCCGACTCGGTGTCATCGAAAGTGAAAACGGAGTTTTGGTAGATTGGAGGCAGGTGGGCATGCTCCGGGTTTTCCCCTTCGGTGTAATGGGTCAGGAAGGTGGATAAGCCTTGATATTGGCTGGGCAGGAATTTCATGGCGTTCTCCTTAAAGAACCTCAAAATAAATATAAAACGCCGATACTGGTGGCGGATAAACCTGAAAAAACTTTAGGGAATTTTAGCACACTCGCCAGTTTCAGGTAGTGGAAATTAATACCTGGTCGAATGGCTATTCCATATACCCGCCATGAGTCAGGTCAGGATTGTCAGAAAGGAGGATGCCAACAGGTGGATTTGCTGCTAGGCTATTAAGTAAGGAGGACCAGGAAATGGTGTATTCCAGAAGGTCATGGCGAATTCAGTTTGTTGTTATGGTTGGTTTATTGGCGGTTCTGACAGCATGCAATTACCGGCAAGGCAGGGTGGAAGTGACCTATAGTGACCGGATGCGGGCGACTTATGCGTTATTCGATGGACAGAGCGGCATGGCAGTAGACCTGGCTGCCGGAGAAATGATGACCCTGGCATACGATCTGGAGATCATCACGGGGAGTTTATCTGTGCAAATTGTTGATCCTGATCGGACGGTGGTTTGGGAAGACAGCTTTAACGAGAGCAGCACGGGAAGTGCTTCCGTCACAGCCGTAATTGAGGGTTCATATCGGTTAGTGGTGAAGGGGGATTCGACCAAGGGCGGCTTTGACCTGCATTGGGAAATCGCCGATAAGGATTGAAGGATGATCGGTTGGGGAAAGCCAGGTCAGGACAAATTCAAATTAAGCAGGTCAGGTTGTATAATTAAGTCATGGATCATTATTTGGAGTGGAAGGAGTCCGATGTCTTTTGAAATTTCCTGGCTTGGGCATGCCGTATTGAGACTAAAAACAGAAGGGTTTACCCTCCTTGTGGACCCTTATTTGAGTCAGAAT
>DPKV01000256.1 GCA_003542325.1 Anaerolineaceae bacterium | reverse complement strand
CATGAGCCTTTTGCTCATGGCTATTTTTTGTATCTGATCTGCCCGGCTGGCTTCGATTTAGGCACCCATAGCAACGTCGTTGTCGCAAGCATCCCGGAAGGTGATGATAAGCCCTATAAATACCCCAATATCTACCGTGGTTTGGAAGTCCTGATCATTAATAAAATCGACCTCCTGCCCTATATCGATTTCGATCTGGATTACTTCCGCAAGGGTGTTGAGATGCTGAATCCTGGCCTGGTAACCTTTGTGGTGTCCTGCAAAACCGGTGAAGGCATGGATGAGTGGCTTGCCTGGTTGAAAGCCAAACTTCCACAGAAGTAAACCACACATGCTGAAAAGCAGCCATCATATTCACATCAATGGGATCGTTCAGGGGGTTGGATTCCGTCCATTTATCTTTAATCTGGCGGCGGATTATGATTTGCCCGGTTGGGTATGTAATTCTGCCAGTGGGGTGGATATTGAAATCAGCGGCGACCCCGATACGCTGGATCATTTCTGTGCGGATATCCCAATCAAGGCCCCTCCCCTGGCCCAAATCGATTCAATTAACATTGAAGAGATTCCGTTGACGCATTTTGAAGGTTTCGTGATCCTTTCCAGCCAGGATAAGGCCACGGATTTCATCCCGGTTTCGCCGGATGTGGCTATCTGCGCCGACTGTCAGGCTGAATTATTCAATCCCCATGACCGAAGATATCGTTATCCTTTTATCAATTGTACGAACTGTGGTCCCCGTTTTTCGATCATCAAAGAAATCCCCTACGACCGGCCAAAAACGACCATGGCGGGTTTTGAAATGTGTTCGGATTGCCGGGAAGAATATATAAACCCGGCTGACCGGCGTTTTCACGCCCAGCCCATCGCCTGTCCGGTCTGCGGCCCCCAGATTTGGCTGGAAGACAACTTCGGGGAAAAACTCAAAGAGAAAGAGGGCGCCATCCAGGCCGCCCGGCAAATGCTGGCAGAGGGTCAGATATTAGCCATCAAAGGTTTGGGCGGCTTTCACCTCGCCTGCGATGCGCTTAACCCGGAGGCAGTCGCCCGGCTGCGAGACCGTAAACACCGCCCCGCCAAGCCGTTCGCGCTGATGGCTTTCGATCTTGAGACAATCCAAAAATACGTTGAGGTCACGAACGCTGCTGCAACCCTCCTGCAAAGCCCCCAGGCGCCGATCCTCCTGCTGCCCCAGCGGGAAGGAACCCACCTGGCGGAGAATGTAGCACCGGGGCAGGCAAAGTTGGGTTTTATGCTGCCCTACACGCCCCTGCACCTGTTATTGTTGGAACCGGAACCGAATTACCCGGACGTTCTGGTGATGACCAGCGGCAACCTTTCGGAAGCGCCTGTCATCAGGGAAAACAGGGAAGCCCGGGAGAAATTATCTGAGATAGCCGATGCTTTCCTAATGCATGACCGGCCCATCCACATGCGGGTGGACGATTCGGTCTTGACGGTAATTAACGATGCGCCTTATCCCAGCCGCAGGGCGAGGGGCTATGCCCCCAACCCCTTCCGGCTGGATTATGACCTACCTCAAATCTTGGCGACCGGCTCACAGATGAAAAATACGTTCTGTCTGACCCGGGATAAATACGCTTTTCTCAGTCATTACATCGGTGAAATGGAAAACTGGGAGACCTATCAGGACTTTCAGGAGGCCATCCGTCATTATGAAGACCTCTTCCGCATTCAGCCGGAATTACTGGCCTGCGACCTTCATCCGGATTACCTTGCGAGCCAATACGCCAGGACAAAAGCAGCAGCCGAAGACCTGCCTTTGTTTGAAATCCAACATCACCACGCCCATCTTGCTGCCGGCATGATCGAAAACGGACTTTCCCCGGAAACCCAGGTCGCCGGATTGATCTTTGATGGTACGGGCATCGGCCTGGACGGGACAATCTGGGGTGGAGAAGTCCTGGTCGGGAATTGTGATACCTTTGAACGCCTCTTCCACCTGAAAACTGTCCCGCTGCCCGGCGGCGAAGCGGCTATCCGCAAACCGGCCCGGATGGCTTTGAGTACTTTGTGGGCGTACGGTTTTACCTGGAACGAATCGCTGCCTCCCGTCCAGGCGTTGAGTGATCTTGAGAGACACGCTCTCCTGACGCAACTCGAAAAGAAACTGAACACCCCGCAAACGAGCAGCATGGGCCGTCTCTTTGATGCCGTAGCTGCGCTGATCGGCGTGCGTCAAACCATCTCATACGAAGCCCAGGCCGCCGTTGAACTTGAGGGGCTGGTAGACATGACTGAATCAGGGTATTATCCGTTTGTTATCAAAGCATCGGAGATAGGCCTGCAGCCGATGCTTACAGCGCTCCTGAAAGACATGAGGGATGGCATAAGCCAACCCGTAATTGCCGCCCGCTTCCACAATACCATTGCCCGGTTATCGCTGGCTCTGGCCCAGCAGGTCCAAAAAGACTATCCTGTCAACCAGTTTGTCCTTTCCGGCGGAGTATGGCAAAACCAGGTCCTGATGGAAAAAACGCTGGATCTTTTTCAACAAAACCAGATCACACCCCTCATCCACCGCCAGACGCCGCCCAATGATGGCTGCGTGGCCTTTGGACAGGCGATGATTGCCGCTTACCGGTATAAGAACCATAAGGAGTAACGATGTGTTTAGGCATTCCCGGAAAGATCCTTTCCGTCTATGAAGATCACGGCACAAAAATGGCCAATATTGATTTTGGAGGCGTCAAGATCGATGCCTGTATTGAAGTCATCCCTGAAGCAAAACCCGGAGATTGGACCATTGTCCATGCTGGATTTGCATTGAACCTGCTCAGCGAAAAAGAAGCCCAGGAAACACTTGAAATCCTGGAACAGATGTCCGAACTGGAAGATTTGCACAACGGAGAAACCAGTGAGTGAAAAGACCACAGCCGGCTATCTCGCTGGCTATCGTAATGCGAAATTAGTCCGGGCGGTGTTGGGGAAAATTCATCAGGTCGTCACCCAACCCTGGGCGCTGATGGAAATCTGCGGCGGTCAGACCCACGCTATCATGCAGTACGGATTGGACCAGCTTCTTCCACCGGAGATCGAGCTGGTGCACGGGCCGGGCTGCCCGGTATGTGTCACCTCCTTGGAATTGATCGATCAGGCTTTATGGATCGCCAAACAGCCGGATGTGATCTTCACCTCGTTTGGCGATATGCTGCGGGTTCCCGGTTCCAGGGAAGATCTTTTCTCAGTCCGTGCGTCCGGTGGGCAAGTGCGCGTGGTGTATGCGCCCATGGACGCAGTCAAAATTGCCCGGGAGAACCCGGATAAACAAGTGGTTTTCTTTGCCATCGGCTTTGAGACAACTGCCCCGGCCAACGCCATGGCTGTCATCCAGGCTGAAAAACTCGGCCTGAAAAACTTCTCGATCCTCCCCGCCAATGTCCTCGTTCCCCCGGCCATGCATGCCATTCTTGGCAGTCCCAATAACCGGATCCAGGGTTTCCTGGCTGCCGGGCATGTTTGCGCAATCATGGGATATTGGGAATACCCACCCATTGCGGAAAAATACAGCACCCCCATGGCTGTCACCGGTTTTGAACCGTTGGACCTCGTCAACGGCATCCTCCAAACCGTTCAGATGCTGGAGGAAGGACGGGTCGCTGTTGAAAATGCCTATTCCCGGGTAGTGACCTACGAAGGCAACCCCATCGCCCAAAAAATGCTCAAACAGGTCTTCATCCCCGTCGACCGCAACTGGCGCGGGATTGGCACCATCCCTTTGAGCGGTTACGGCCTTAATCAGGATTATCAGGATTTCGATGCAACCAACCGGTTTGATATCGGAACTATCCAGACCGAGGAATCTAAAGTCTGTATCGCCGGGAAAATCCTGCAAGGCCTGAAAAAACCATATCAATGTCCGGCTTTCGGGACATTATGCACCCCCCAAACACCCCTGGGCGCGCCCATGGTCTCATCAGAAGGCGCTTGCGCCGCGCATTATCGCTATGGCAGGACAACCAATGACTGAACCCAGCTTTGAACCCGTCAACATGCAGGGGCCGGTTTGTCCCGTCCCCCACCACCACACCGACACCATTGTGATCGGGCACGGCAGCGGCGGCGCCATGACCCAGGACCTGATCCGGAATATTTTCCAGTCTCATCTTGGGAATGCCTACCTGGAACAAGGCAACGACGCCGCCCGCATTGCGCTGACTAATCAGGGTGGCGAAATAGCCATCTCGACCGATTCCCATGTCGTTTCTCCGTTATTCTTTCCCGGCGGTGATATCGGCCGTCTGGCCGTTTGCGGAACGGTGAATGATGTCGCCATGCTGGGTGCGATTCCGGCCTTCCTGACCGCAGGGTTCATCCTTGAAGAAGGCCTGCCCATGGAAACGCTGGAACGAGTGATTGCGTCCATGGCTGAGGCATGTCATGAAGCCAATGTCAAAATTGTTGCCGGGGATACCAAGGTCGCCGAAAAAGGGAAAGCGGATGGTATTTTCATCAATACCGCCGGATTCGGGATGATTCCCCAGGGCCGCAATTTAGGCGGCCAGCTCGCCCGGCCCGGTGATGCGGTCCTCATTTCAGGTTCCCTGGGTGACCATGGCATTGCCGTCCTGCAGGCACGCGGTGATCTGGGTTTTGAATCGGCCATCCAATCGGATGTTGCACCGCTCAACCACATGCTCAATGATTTGGTAAGTCAATTCCCGGACGTGCATGTCCTGCGCGACCCCACCCGAGGGGGTTTGGCCACCACCCTGAAAGAGATCGCCTGCCAGAGCCAGGTCAGTATTCGGCTCCAGGAAACGGCCATCCCCATCAAACCGGACGTCCAAACCGCCTGCGAAATGCTGGGATTCGACCCCTTGTATTTGGCTAATGAGGGCAAAGCCATCGTGATCCTGCCAGAAGAAAGAGCAGATCAGGCACTCGATATATTGCGAAAACATCCTTACGGAACAATGGCTACGCGCATCGGTTCGGTTTCTTCCAGGAATCCGGAGCAGGTGTTGTTGCAAACCGCGTTCGGCACGACCCGAATCCTTGATCTGCTCGCCGGGGAGATCCTCCCCCGGATTTGTTAACCACGCCTTGACCTCCAGAACGCTTTCAAACTATACTTATCTGCGTAAATTTTTCAGATAAAAGGAGAAGGACGTAAATGAAAATCGATTACCATGAGACCACAGACGATCTGACCACTCGTATCAATATCCATGACGCCTACGGCGCGAAGGACATTGACAAATGGATGCTGGAAGTCCTCCCACTTGAACAGGGTATGACCATCCTGGACATCGGCTGTGGTGCGGGTAAACAATGCTTCTCCTATCTCGCCCATCTCAGCGGAAAAGCCACCATCACCGGCGGCGATGTCAACCCCGACCTCCTGGCGCAGGCTGAAGAAGAGAATCAGAAACTGGGCAATCGGGTTACCTTCCGGCCTCTGAACTTCAATGAGCCTTTCCCCTTTGAAGACAACACCTTTGATCTTGTCTCCTGCTCGTTTGCGATTTACTATGCCGAGGACATTCCCTTCACCATCAGCGAGATACACCGTGTCCTGAAACCGGGCGGCCACCTCTTCACCACCGGCCCCATGCCTCAAAATAAGCAGATGTTCTACGATATCATCAAGGAAGCGACCGGCAAAGAAATCCCACCCATGCCCGGCAGTTCCCGATACAGCACCGGTATCCTGGATTCCGTGAAGACTTTATTCTCTGAGACCGAAGTCCTCATCTTCGAAAACCCTCTCACCTTCCCCGCAGTTGACCCTTTCATTGCCTATACCCGGGCATCACTTTCTGAAGACCGGAAACTTTGGAATGCCTTCTTTCAGACCAAAGAGGATTTCCAAACCGTTATGGAAAACATCGCCAGGGTCGCCACAAAGTGGTTTGAACGGGACGGTAAACTTATGATGACCAAAGTCGTAGGCGGAATCCTGGCTCGAAAGTAGGAATGGATGAACCATAATATGACCTTTTTTGGTGAGACCGTGCTTTGCATCGGCGCTCATCCGGATGACATCGAACTGGGTTGCGGTGCTTTGATTGCAGACATCAGCGACCAGACCAATGTGGTTTGCGTGACGCTTTCCGATAACCAGGAAAACCCCCTCCTGACCCGTCTGGTTGAAGAGCACCAGGAAAGCATGCGAATCCTCGGTGTCAAACCTGAAAACGACATCCTGCGCCAATTTTCAACCCGGCGATTCCCGGCTGCACGGCAGGAAATCCTCGAAGTGATGATCGAGTTGAAAAAGCGCTATCACCCTGAGGTCGTCCTGGTCCATACCGGTCAGGATATCCATCAGGACCATAAAACGGTTACCGAAGAAGCCCTGCGCGCCTTCCGAGGCACCACCCTGCTGGGGTTTGACGTCCTCCGCTCCAGTTATGGGTTCTTCCCAAATTTCCTGGTGGAGGTCTCTGAAAAGGCCGTCCAGACCAAAATAAAAGCTCTCCGGGCCTATACAACCTATGAGGATAAGTATTATTTCGACCAAAGCATCATCCACGCCACAGCCATCCGGCACGGCGCTTTGGCGGAACGTCCCTTTGCCGAAGGGTTTGATATCCTTCGGATTGTCGGGCAGTTCGGAAATCAGTAAACAGTCAAATCATGAAATTAATAACAAGGCTGCGCAGTCAGGCGGTCTTGTTTGCTTTAAAAATCTGCCCGGATTATTCCTCTTCAACACCAATTTCAATGATCCCATCCACCACCCGCACGGGATAGGAAGGCACACCCTGCACAGCAGGCAAAGTCAACACTTCTCCTGTTCGCAGGTCAAACCTTGCACCATGCCTGGGACAAATGATCTCATGACCCTCCACATCACCTTCTCCCAGAGAACCCATGTCATGGGTGCAGAGATCGGCAATTGCGAAATACTCCCCGGCAATATTAAAGACAACAACGGAATCCTCACCAATTTCCACAAACATACGCTCCCCGGATTCAAGATCATCGGTGGGGCATAAAGGATAATAGGTTGTTCTCGCCATGACGCCTCCAAGTTTGAAAAAGGCGGTCGGGAATATCCTGACCGCCATGATCTCCTAATTTAAAAAGACAATTCTAACTGGATTGGTAACCGGTTGGCCTTGCTGCGTCTTTTTTGGCGTCTTGAATCAAATGTGAATCAAAAGGGAACCAAAGAATATGGTCCGGTACCATCCAGCCGTCCGTTAGATAAACATTTGTCCGAAACTGGACCGCAACCATTTTTTCATCTACCTGAACAACAATGCCCCTGACCCAATCCCGAATGCGTTCACCGTTCTTTTCATGGTCACAAAACACCTCCACCGGATCTCCCACTTGATACAGACTGTCTTCTTCCGGTGGTCTCATAAATGGAGATTTTGCCATTCATCCTCCCGCAACCTTAAATAAATTTTTCAGTAATTAACATCAACTTATGTATTGTAGCAGAAACACTATCAATTTTCTATTAACAGGATGTAATACTTATACCTATCGCTGGCTCATCTTCTCCTGGACCGCTTCAGCGAAGCGCGTCCGGACTCCATCAAATGGGATACGCTCCATAATGGGCGCAAAAAAGCCCATAACGATCAATTCTTCCGCGTCTTTTCTCGGGATTCCACGGCTTTCCAGGTAAAATAGCAGGTCTTCATCCAATTTCCCCACCGTTGCACCATGAGTGCACCGCACATCATCCGC
>DPKV01000217.1:423-6691 GCA_003542325.1 Anaerolineaceae bacterium | reverse complement strand
CGTTGCGTAATCTTTCAAAACCTCGCGGTGCAGGTTTTCATGCCGCCACCATACTGTCTGCTCATTATAGGTCGCAGTTGGATGCGGACCCAGATCCGGCAGTCCGCTATCCATCCAGACGGGTTTGAATGTCGAGAGGCAGGGGGCGGAGGTGCCGGTCAGCCAGTGGGTATCGCCATCCTCAGTAAGGTGAGACACCATGGACCCGACGGATTGGCTGCTCCGGATTGGGCCAAAGCTGGCATGCGCACAGACTTCCGCACCGGTGATCCCCTTGCCGGGGATCCAGTCCTCATCCGCATCCGGTCCGTGGTCACGCAGTAACTGCATGGCAAAGGGCACATCGATCTCGCCCTTCCTGGCCTGCAACCCATCTCTCGTCCGGCAGAAACGGTGCCGGCCGGCAGCAAACGTTGTGTACAGAAAGTCGCTATAGCAGCCGCCAAAGTCAAAATCCTCAGCACGCTTACACCAGCCGCTTTGGACAGCGTGCGTCACCAGGTCATCCGAGGCCCTGTCCCAGGTTTTACCAATCGTGATCAGGTTGGAAATTGACCGCACATCCACAACTTTCTCCGCTGCCCAATGCCTGCCCGCGGTTTCCAGCACCCAGGCAGCCTTGCGGTCCGCGATCAGGAAACTGTTGTGATAATAGAGCGGGTGCAGGCCAGAGTTCCCACCCTGGCCGTAGGTTTCCAGCAGATCAATAATGACTTCCAGGGCTTCGTCTGCGGATGCGGCTCTTTCCAGCGCCAACCGCAGAAAATCCATCCCGATCAACCCCGGTTCCTTGTCATAAGGAACTTTTGTGAAGACCGCTTCGTTGCCGATTGCCACCCCATGTTCGTTTGCGCCCATTTCCGCACCCCAAATCCAGAAAGGTTTGGACAACAGGACTGAATAAGTCTCACTGACCTGCGGAATGCTGATATAGGTGCATTCCACCTGCTCCCCCGCCGCGTGTTTCGCATGCGGGATGAGGAGAAGTTCATGCGCTTCATTGGGATGCCGGTCGCTGTTTTTGGCAAGGATAACCGACCCATCCCGGGTGACGTTCGAAAGGGCCACAAAAGTATCACACATGGTTCACCAATTCCTTTGCTTTTTGCAACACTTCCAGAATACTCAGGTCATCCGCGCAGATCACCACGGCGTCTTCCGCCGGTTTCAGGGGAGCAATGGCGCGGCTCGAATCAATCCGGTCCCGTTTGCGCAATGAAGCCAGGACAACATCAAAATCCGGGTGTTCGCCACGGCTGACCATTTCCTGATAACGCCTTTCCGCTCTGATCTCAACGGAGGCGTCCAGAAAAATCTTAAGATCGGCTTCCGGCACGACCACGGTGCCGATGTCCCGACCGACCATAACCACCGGTTGTTCATGGGCAATTCGGCGCTGTTGATCGGTCATCGCCTTGCGGACGGCGGCATACGTCGAGACGGGTGAAACATGTGCGTTGACAGCGTCCGTCCGGATCGCCCAGGTGACGTCCTGGCCATCCAGAAGCACATCATACGCCCGGCCATCCGCCACTGATGGCGGTCGGACGTCGATGCACACCTGTCGGGCCAAGTCACCGACTGCGGCCTCATCATCGATTGAGAGACCACGTTGCAGCGCAGCCAGGGTCACCGCCCGATACATCACACCCGTATCGAAATAGAGGTATCCCAGGTCATCGGCCAGCAAAGCGCCCAGGGTGGATTTCCCTGAGGCGGCCGGTCCGTCAATGGCAATTGTTGTCGGTCGTCCCATTAATCCTGTTCCGTCCTTTTAATTTAAAATTTGATAATCCGGCATCAGGTCCGTTCGCACCCACAAGATGATCTGATGGTCCACCAGAGGAGCATCCCGGATAAGCAGCCAGCTCAAATATTGCACCGGTGTTACGGCTGACCAGACAACTTCCTGCGACCAAACCAGGTCCTGTCCGCGGTAACTGGAGGCAATCCCGGGATTTTCTTCAATACCGGTAATCAGGATCCCCGGTTGGGAAACCAGTGGGAGATAGGGAACAAAAACAACGGATGGATCATTCCGAAGGAACCAGCGCATACTTGGCACATCGTAATCGGAAACGGCAATCTCCACTGCGCCCTGACCACTCGTATTCCAGTCAATGACCCGATCCATTTCGATTCGCAGCCATTCAGTGGAAACCCGGTCCCGGTCAGGATACCAGAGTTCAACCGAGGTCTCCGGGGCCAATCCGGTCGAATGGACGCTCAATGCAAACAGACCCAGCATGAAGACGATAGACAATCCGGCCAAAAGCCCGGAAAGTCCGGCTTCCTGCGACCACCCCAGCCAGACCAGCACCACGATGGCCACTAACAGGACCCCCCCGCCAACGATCGCAAGCAGGAAATTCCAGTTATACCCCTGTGCAAAAGGCGCATTGATCAACCCGCGGAAAGCCAACAGTATGAAAGCCAAAACGATCACAACAGCGATTGCCGTGACCGCCATCACAAAACGGTATTCCCCTGGCGTCCGCCAGGCAAAGAACATCACCCGAATGGTCAACACCCAGAGCGGAAGGGTCACCCAGATCAACTCCGCTGATCCCCCTGCCGGGTAAAGGATAATAAACGTCAATCCCACCAGCCACCAGATGGTCAAAAAGATGTCCAGCTTGCTCTTTGTCGAAATTGTCCGGATGCTGCCGATCAGCCCAATGAGAAGCGCTTCGCTCGTATATCCTATCAGGACCAGGAAATAATGAACCAATGGCGTTCCGCTGGACAGGGCAAACCCACGGATGAAATTCACCAGGCCGGCAAACACCCCGCCCAGGTTGGCGGGGGCCATAAAGAAACCGGTGCCCACCAGCAGGATCGCCGCGCCAAAGGCCAGTCCGAACGTAGTCCAGAAGGATTTCCTGTCCTCTATCTCGGACAGGTCCAGGACAGCAGAGAGATTGAACAGCCATTCCGAAAGTCCTGCGCTGACCCCAAGGATCACAGCACCCATCCAGAACCCTTCCCCACTCATCAAAGCCAGAGCCAGTGCGATGCCGGAAAATCCCGGTTTCCGGTTGAGAAATAACCCCGCCGCCAGGAGCAGGAAAATAAAAGCCATCATTGGCGACCCGATGATCCGGGACAAACCCACCATTTCCGGGGTAACCGCCAATACGATGGACAGAAGGGTCGCAGGCCAACGGCCGATCCACTTTCGGAAAAGCTGCGGTACGAAGACGATCAATGCCCCAACCAGTGCCGGCCAAAAGCGCGCCAGGAAATCGGTATCCGAAAAGAACTTAAAGCCCAATCCTGTCAGACCCACATAGGCCGGAAATGCCCCGAAGACCGTATCGGACCCCCTGGCGGCAGCCAGCGCTTGCAGCGCCAAAGCGGCTTCGCCATCATCAAGGGGCAGGTGCGCCAGCCGGATGAGCCGCAGTCCCAGGGCTACGATCAATGCCCCCAGGAGGAGATAAAGATGCAAGTGGGTTTGTTTGGATTGATTCATGGCTTAATCGGTGATTACTTTAGTCTGAATTGACCTGATAGATGGTTACGGTCCCCTGCTCGAACGCCACAGTCAAATGCTGATCAAATTTTTCCGTCTCCACATCGTATGTGGCGCGTTCCAGGTTACCGAGATAAATATACCTGATATTATACATGTCAATCACCCCTTTGGCGGCGTCCCAATCCCCGGTTTCATATAAAATTTCCAAATCTTCCTGTCGGGAACCTATTTCCTCACTCCCGCCGCGCCATTGTTCCTCATGATAGCGCCATCCCAGAACGGCCTGGAACCCGGTGAGCATGGATACCCGCCCATAACTTGAATAATCGCCGCCATTCGTTCCAACAGCTTCTGCCAGGACACCCGGCTCGGCAGTTTGAAGCCACTCGACAGCGGCCATGAGATCGGGTTCGCTCTGCCGGTAAACCGCACTGCCGTCCAAAGTCCAATCTTCAGCAAACCGGAAACCATCCGCCCGGTCCGGGATTGCCAGGGCAGGGTAAATCAAGCCTGTGGTCAAGCCCATCACCACCAGGATTTGCACCATACCGCCCCACCGGCGGCGGAACCCCATCCAGATCATCCCCAAAACGATACCGATACCATAGGCCGCCCACAGCCAATCCAATAAATAGACACCAAATCGGGTATGGGCTGCAGCGGACACAGCCGCCATTGGCTCCATCGCCGTCACCAGTACAATCCCAATCGATAAAGTAATCAATACCGCCAACCAACCCCGGTCCTGATTCTCCAATCGGGTTGAACGGTTCTGCCAGAGCGCGGCAATCCCATAAGCGCCGGCTATCGACCAGAGCAGCCAGGCCTGGAAATAAAATTTAAAAATGGTGTTCATCCGGGTGCCAAACCCATCCAGCAGGTAAATAAATTCCGGAATGAGCGTCAGCAGGACACCCCACAGGATCAACAATAGGATGAAACCGTCTGTGGGGTTGGCAGGATGATGGTCTGATTCCGTCTCCTGTTTCCCCGATTTGATCAGGACTGCCAGGCATAGTGTCATCATGCTCCCCAGGGTCAGCCAGGTACCCGGTGCAGCCAATCGACGCTGCAGGGCCTCCCACAACACCTCGCCGATGGATGTACCGGAAGCGCCCAGGTTCCACATAAACAGGTCGCCCAACTCACCCAAACCGGAGGCCACAACCGCCAGTAAAGCGGAAAAAACCGCCAGTACCACCAGAATCAAACCGGTGATTAAAACCGCGGTTGAAAAATATTTCCCTTTACCCAGGCGCCGGCTTTTCATCACCAGGAAGGCGAAAACAGGGATCAGGAGGGGGGCGAACATGATCCAGAAATCCACCCCGCGGGTGGAATAAATCACGCTGGGTAAAACCCCTCCCGCCTGAGATGCAAAATTCAGGAAGAAGGGTAAATAGCAAATCACCCCAATCGCCGCCATCCCCAGGCCAAACGCGACAAATTCCACCATCCGGAGCGCTTTCCACCCGACCGCCCGGACCCGGCGGACTAAGAAGACCGCAGCGTAAAGGGCTGCATAGAACGGCCAGTCCCAGGTGTTCAAAAAGGCCAGTGAGGCGATCAAGCCTGCATCCAGAACAAACCACCCCGGCTTGAACGGCAGCCGCCATCGCCCAGCCAGGTGTGTTTCCTCATGCGGCGAAAGCAGGAAGTTAAACGCCAGGCCGATGGAAAGCAGAGCAAATGGCAAAGCCAGAAGATGGGGATGAAGGTCTCCCAGCACAAAGGAGAAGTTCGGGAACTCGCTGATGATTTCCTTCGCTTCCCCGCTGTAATTGACATCATAGATCACCCGGGAAGCCTGCCACCATGTGGCAACCCCATGCGCTTGTGGGATATATGTCAGAGGCTGGTCTGGCGGCCCGGTGAGCCCTTTTTGGCCGATCCACGACCAAAAACCTGACTGCCCGCCATCAATCACATCCTGTCCGTTTAACAGCCCTCTGGCATGCAGCGAATCAAGGAAGCCATAAGTGTTACTGACCAGCAGGAGCATGACCGGTGCCAGCAGCGCATAACGCAGGTGGTGGTGTAGTCCCATCTTCCCCAAGCGTTTGCGGGTTGCCAGCAACTCCGCCAGAAGCCCATACGCGCCGACCGCAATCAGCGCAAACCATAACGCTTGCGCCAGATTATACGCCACAGCCGACGGCACACCGGTCAGGCGGGTCAGCATCGCCACCATTAAATAACCAAAGTAGTAGTAGGAGATACTGTGGTCGGATAACCAGGGATCCTGGGGCGGGAAGGTCTCCGAACGGAGGATGCCGTTCAGGAAGGCCAATTCCATCGGTTTTTCCGTCCCGGTGATCCCCGGTGACGTTGAACGGAAAACCGCAAAAGCAGCAAAGGAGATCAGAAATACCAATTCCACCGTCAGCTCAAGCCGCCAGTTCAGGCGCAGCCACTTGGCAAAATCCCGGATTCCTGATTTATAGAGTATTCCCGCTGAAACAACCGTCAAGGCCAGGAGGACAATGATTTGTCCCGCCAGGGTGTTCTTCAATATACCGATGGAAACCAGAAACCAATGGAAAAATCCCCAAAGCAGCAACCCGAGTGCTCGGGAAAAGGCGTACCCCTTTCCGGGCAGGTTGCGGCATATTTTCTGTGTGAGCGGAAGACACAACCAGCCGATCAGGGTCGTCCCCAGGACCCACCAAAAGGCTGCCAGCATGACTAGTCCAACACCCTGTAAATGACGGTCTGCCCGGTGCGGAAGACCTCTTCCCAAAGAATGCCGTCAAAGGTTGTAAATTTCGTCAGCCCTTCTCCGGGGAAGAA
>DPKV01000217.1:0-278 GCA_003542325.1 Anaerolineaceae bacterium | reverse complement strand
CGGTATTCATAAGCCTGTCCTTCCAGGATGACGGGAGAGCCTTCGATATTCTCCTGCATCCAGAGGATCGCTTCGTAATCCTGTTCGAGCTGCATGTCCATGCCCATATCATAATAGGTGGCATATTCCATATACGCCATGCCGTCCAGCGTGGCCGGCACCTCATCCGCCATCCGGTCATTTATTTTATCTGTAGTGCCCAGCAACGGGAACAGCGCAGCCGAAACCACCAATAAAAAGAGCAGCCCCTGCCAGACCAATTCAAGCCTGGGCTTCCA
>DPKV01000255.1 GCA_003542325.1 Anaerolineaceae bacterium | reverse complement strand
GGCCCTGCCAGTGGCCGACCAGGAAGAAAGCCAGGACCTGTGTTTCATCGGTAAAGAAGGTTACCGGGATTTTCTGGAGCGGATGGCACCGGAAGCAGCTTCTCCGGGCGACATTGTTGACATGGATGGTAAAATTCTTGGTCGACATGAAGGTTTGGCTTTTTACACGATCGGACAGCGCAAGGGTATCCGACTTGCAGCGGCTGAGCCCTATTATGTGATCGGGAAGAATCCAGCCCAAAACCGTTTGATTGTGGGTTTTATCCATCGGACCGGTCAGAAATCTCTCAGTGCGACCCAGGCGAACTGGATTGCCGGGAAGCCTCCTGAGAAAGGTGAGATATATGATGTGATGATCCGATACCGGGCAACTCCTGTTAACGCGCGGTTATCTGCCATCACAGAAAATAATTTTGAGTTAGAATTTACAGAGACAGTTCGCGGGATCACACCCGGACAGGTAGCTGTTCTTTACCTGGGTGATATCTGTTTAGGAGGTGGGATCATTCAGGCCGCAGCCGGGTAGTTTTAATGGAGACCCTCTAGAGGAGAAATGGAATGACATTTCCTGCAATTGTGTTTTCATTTTTTGTTGCCAGTTTATTTGGCAGCTTGATGCATTTATGGCGGAGCGGAGGATTGTTCCGCCTTATGTTGTACCTGGTCCTGAGTTGGATCGGGTTCTTTGGGGGTCATCTACTGGCCGAAGCGCTGTCCATCCGTTTTCTGGAATTAGGCACCATCCACCTGGGAATGGGGATTGTCGGTGCGTTGGTCTTCTTAGGCCTGGGTTATTGGTTGAGTCTCATGGACACCCAAAATTCATAGAATGGAGCGAAAATCCGTGTATCGCATTGAGGCTTTGCTTTCTGCAAGATTGTTCCTGCGCCCGCAGCGAGTGGGTGACAGGATATTTTTTTTATCCAACCTGAGTGGTCATAACAGTTTATATGTCATGGACCACGGGGGTTCGGTTCCTGAGCCATTGCTCCCTCCGAATATTGTTCTGCAAAACCCGCATCTCATCGGTGGGGCTTCGTTTATCGTATTCCCTGAACTAAAAAAAGTTCTGGTGATGATCGATCAGGATGGGGACGAAAATTACCTCCCGATGTTCGTTCCGGTAACGGGGGGATTCCCTGAACCGGCATTAGATAATTTCTTTGAGAACACTCGCTGCCATCTGGTTGACGCAGATATTGAAAAAAACCGCTGCATCATCGTTGCCGAATCTAGGGAAGAAGGTGTCCTCCGCACCTATACCTGTAATTTGATTGATAACAAGGTGGAAGAAATTTTCGCCAGCCCTTACGGCGGATATCCCTCTGCGACCAATAAAGATTACACAAAGATCGTGATTGCTGAAGGCTACGCGGTTGGTGATGTGGTGCTTTACCTTTGGGAGAAGGGGAAAGGCACATCCGTCCTTTACGGCAAACCGCTGAACAAACGTGAGTTTGGTGAGGAAGTACCTTTAACCGCTTTCGGGCATGGTTTCTTCACGGATGAGGAGCGGAGCCTGGTCATCAACAGCAGCATTTTCAGAGATACCTACGGGATGGGGATCCTGTCGTTGGATGATTCCAAAAAGATCACCGAGGTTCCCTTTGAAGGCTTGGCTCATCAAGGTGTGGGAGAATATGATGGCTTGGTTCCGATAGAAAACGGGCGATTCATGCTCTTCTTCAATATCGATGGCGCTTCCTGGGCTTATGAAGCTGAGTATGATCCGGAGACGAAATCATTGCTTGCCATCAATATTCTGATTGGGAAGGGTGTGCTTTCTGAAGGGGTTATGGAAGCGATCACTTACGATCCTGTGAGCGATTCATTCGCTGCGGCCTTTTCGACTGCTACGTCACCGACCCAGATCTATACGGTTGAGGGGCGCGACCGGGATATCCTCGTCCGTCATACCAACGAATCGATTCTGGGAATCCCAAAAGAGTTGCTATCCAGTGGAGAGGATTACTCCTACACATCCTTTGACGGCACCCGTGTTTCGGCCCGACTATATATGCCTGCGGAGACTTTGGGATTCTCTGGAAAACGCCCGGTACTCGATTACGTGCATGGTGGGCCGCAGGGCCAGGAGCGTCCGGATTATTCCTGGTTTTCCATGCCCCTGATCCAGTTCCTGACCTTGCAGGGTTTCGCAGTTTTCGTTCCCAATGTGCGCGGCAGTACGGGCTATGGACTGACGTATACCAAGCAGGTGGATCATGATTGGGGCGGTGCGGACAGGCTGGACCATGTCCACGCGATGAAGGAAGTGCTTTCCAGGGATGAGCGGCTGGATGTCTCCCGGGCGGGCGTGGTTGGCCGGTCCTACGGTGGTTATATGACCCTCACCCTGGCAGGCCGGCATCCCGACCTTTGGGCAGCCGCAGTGGATATGTTTGGCCCCTATGACCTGCTGACCTTCCTGGAAAGGATTCCCCCGACGTGGAAACCTTATTTTGACGTAGCCCTGGGAAACCCGGACATCCCGGAAGATCGTGAATTCCTGGTTGAACGTTCACCTAAAACCCATATCGACCAAATCGATTTCCCCATGCTGGTCATTCAGGGCCGGAACGATCCCCGCGTGGTCGCTGAGGAATCTGAGGACCTGGTCAAACACTTGCAGGAAAACGGCAAGGACTTGGAACTGCTTCTGTTTGAAAACGAGGGGCACGGCGTGGAAAAGTATGAGAATAAAGTCGTGTGCTATAAAGCCATCACGGATTTCTTCCAAAAGACGCTGAACCCGTGATTTGAAATTGCCGTAAAACAAAAGACTTGAGAAGGGCAGAGGTGACAACCTGCCCCTTTTTCAGTAGAATTAGGTATCACGTTTGAAATGAGGTTTTCACGATTATACCTGCATAATGCTTTGGGATAGGATGGAAAAGCCAATGGCGCACTTACTTCAATTAAAAATTAGCCTTAAAGGAAGCAGGCCACCTATTTGGCGACGGGTGCTGGTCTCTTCTGAGATGTCCTTGCTTGATCTTCATGACGTAATCCAGTTTGTTTTTGGATGGCAAGACTATCATTTGTTTATCTTCGAGTTGGGATCGTTTGAATTTGTGAACTATCCGGATTGGGAGGAAGATGCTTATCAATTTCAATCGGCAGAGGATGCAATATTAGGGGACCTGATTCCAACCTATCTTCCTCAGGGTGGGAAGTTTGTTTATCGGTATGATATGG
>DPKV01000091.1 GCA_003542325.1 Anaerolineaceae bacterium | reverse complement strand
AGCAGGGCGTCATCCACCGCACGGTGCGAGTTCGGCAGGGGAATGCCGCTCATTGCGCCGGCCGCTTCCAGTTTGTGCAGCTTGTAGCCCCGGCCGCGCGGGTCGGGCATGCCATAAAAAGCCGCATACAACTTCATTACGCAAAAGAAATACCGGTCGTCCAGCGGCCAATCCAGCCAGTAGCGACCGTGGGTCTGCTTCATCATCCGCAGGTCAAAATCGGAATTGTACATCCCGATATAACGGCCCTTGAGAACCGCATGCAGTTCATCCCAGGAATCTTTCCATGACGGCGAATCCGCCACCATTTCTTCCGTGATGTGATGGATGGCGATGGAATCCGGGGGGATCGGGATGGCCGGCTTGAACAGCGCTTCAAACAGTGTCTTGCCGGACAGGTCAACCACGCCGATCTCGATCACCACATCCCTGGCGGTGAAGCCGGTGGTCTCGGTGTCGATGAAAACGGGGTCCTGCGCCAGGATCTGCCGGGCGCGCTGGACGACTTTGGGGTTAGCTGTTGGAAACATACCAAGTCCTCGATGATAGAGTGTTGAATATTGGGAAGTTTACCATAATTGACCCATAAGGCTCAAATGAGCGAAAATAAAAACCAGGGCCATCGTTTCCATAATTTGATTGTTGATTAATGGAGACATTCGCCATACTAATCAAATTTCTTCAAAAACAAGTTAAAGGGGTGGGGCCTTCTGTAACTCCATTTGTGTAATATTGAAATGGACGAAATGCGATTCGCCAAGCAGATAATCTCAAATAATATTTATCCCCTGTAAGAACTGATAGACGGCAAAACCCGCCAGGGCAATCGCCGAGACCAGCAGCAGGGCTTTGCGCACCTTTTCCCCCGCCTTGCGCAGGGTGGCGAACAGGCCGATCAGGACCAGATTGGTGAGGACGAACACCCCATAAAAGCCGGCGAGATAACCCACCGCCCACCAGGGCGAGACCGCCCAGGCTTCCAGCAGGCTGGGACCGTTGATCAGGCTCCAGAACAGCCAGGGACCGGGGGCTAGCAGGTTCGACCCGGTCGCTTTCAGCAGGGTGTGGAAGCCTTTGACCTCTTCCTGGGCTTCCACTTCCCGGTAGTTGCGGAAGGCGCGGCAGGAATCCCAGGCCAGGTAGAGCAGGAACAGCGCGCCGCCGATTTGGAGGACACGCAGGAAAGAGTCGGGAACGTTGTTGAGGACCAGCAGCACCAGCAGGATCACCGGTCCGTCGCTGACGAGAGGCGCAAAGGCCGCGGGCAGCGCTTTTTTCCGCCCGCCCTGGATGGCATAGGAAAGCAGGATCGCCTGGAACGGCCCGGGTGTCACGCCTGCGGAAAGGCCGATGGCCGCGGCTTTGAGGATAAGAGAAAACATGGGGGAATTATAAGCGATGGGAGAAATTGTAGGTCACATGCCGCGCAGCGCATGTGACAACACAATTTGTGTATGGATGTTACGCTAAATCATTTTAACTTGAGTATCAAGAGTGTGTCACGTGCGTTCCTGATCCCATTTCATCTTGCATCTCTTCGCTATATTACTTGGGATTTTCTTTGCCATTATCATTATGTCGCGGCACGTGACCTACATCTATACGGGCTAAAGTCCTCGCTCCAGATTTGGTGCGCACAACTGAGGTGCGCACCCTACGGCTGACACCTTTTCCGCCCCATTCACCATTCTCTATTCACCATCCACTGCTTTGATATCCTTGATATTCAACTGAAGCGTGCTGCGGCCGTTGAACTCGTTGACCTCAAACCGGTAGGCGATATCCACCCGTTCCGGCATATCCGTCACCCAGTAGCCCTGGCGGAAGGCGATGCCGTCATAGAAATTACGCCCAGCCTGCAGGGTCAGCTTGAGATGCGAACCCTCCCGCCCCACCACCCGGGCGGCTTTGACCCCCACATCGAACGATGCGAACACCGGTTCGGGATTTCCGCGGCCGGTCGGTTCCAACTGATGTAAATCCTCAAGAATGCCGGGAATATAACGCGGCTCCAGCATATCCAGTTTGATCTCGCGGTCGATCTCCAGTACCGGCAGCAGTTCCTGCTCCCCCAACAACCGGGCGGCGATCTCCCGCAGGCGCGCCACCAAAGCATCTTTATCTTCATTCCGGACGGTGAACCCGGCCGCGGCGGCATGCCCTCCGTGCCGAACCAGCAGGTCAGCGCATTCATCCAGCGCCTGGGTAATATGAAATTCGGGGATGGACCGGCAGGAGGCAACCGTGAACTCATCTCCCCGGTGCGCCACAATGGACGGCCGGTAATAGGATTCCACCAGCCGGGAAGCTGCCAGCCCCACCACACCTTCGCTGAAATTCGGATCAGCCGCAAAGAACAGGATCGCCTCCGGGTCTTCCTGTAAGACAGCCTGGGCGGCCTTTTCACGGATCTCCGTCGTCATATCCTGTCGTTCGGCATTATATGAATCCAACTGCTGGGCGAGCTTGCCTGCCACATGAGGGTCTCGGGTGGTCAGCAGGTCAAAAGCCGTCAGCGCCGATTCCAAGCGGCCGGCCGCGTTCAGGCGCGGACCCAACCCAAAACCCAGGTTGGAAGAATCACACTTGCTGAGGTCAATTCCCGCCACCTGCGCCAGGGAATAGATACCCTGCCGCGGCTTACTCCGCAGCTTTTCCAGCCCGGCCCGAACGAGCAGACGGTTTTCCCCCCGCAGCGGCGCCAGATCGACCACAGTACCAATCGCGACCAGGTCCAGCCAATCATCTACATCAACGCCTTCATGCGGGTACCGGCTGAGATAAGCCTGCGCCAGCTTATAGGCCAGCCCGACTCCTGCCAGGTACTTTTCGGGATAAGCATCCCCCTCCTGTTTGGGATCGATCACCGCCACAGCGGGCGGCAGTTCCGGGCCGGGATGGTGGTGGTCGCTGACGATGACGTCCATCCCCAGCTCATTGGCTAACGCAATCTCACCCACAGCGCGCACGCCGCAGTCAACAGTGATGACCAGTCCGGTCCCCTCACCCGCCAGCAGCCGGATAGCCTCATCATTAAGTCCATACCCCTCATCAAACCGATCGGGGATATAGGCCCGGGCTGTCACGCCCAGCGCAGCCAGGAACTCCACCAGCAAAGCTGTGGAGGTGACCCCATCCGCGTCATAGTCGCCGTAAACGGCAATCTTTTCCCCGCCGGTCACAGCCGCGTGCAGCCGGCCTACCGCTTCTGCCATATCCTTCAGGAGAAATGGATCCGTCGGGAAATCCACCGTGCCGTTGATGAAAGCCGCAGCGGATTCACTGTTCTCAAAACCCCGGT
>DPKV01000129.1 GCA_003542325.1 Anaerolineaceae bacterium | reverse complement strand
AATTCCGCTGACGAGAAAGGACCGGCAGTCGGCTCCCAGCTTAACCCTAATAGGATAGCCCTGGGAGCGGAAGGCAGCCTCTATATTTCAGACCCTACCAGCCCTAACGGTAGGGTCTTCCGGGTTCATCCTGCTTTCAAAGGGTTTGATCTGGGTGATATTTTAATCGCCTCAGAAGATGGGACGCTCTTGTATCATTTTAGTTCCGTTGGACGCCACCTGAAGACCCTCAACGCCCTTACCGGCGCAACAATTTATGCTTTCGGCTATGATATAAATAATCTTCTGATCACCATTACCGACGGCGACAATAATGTAACCACCGTCGAACGGGACGGCAATGGAAACCCCACGGCCATCCTTGGCCCCTATGGCCAGCGCACTGTCCTGGCCTTGAACGGCAACGGCTATCTGGCCTCTGTCGCCAATCCCGCCGGTGAGACAACACAGTTCGGATACGGAACGGAAGGGCTTCTAACCAGCGTCACCGGCGCTCGGGGAACCGGATTTACCTACTCGATGACCTACGACAGCCTCGGCCGGCTGATCCAGGCTGAGGACCCCGCCGGAGGTTCCACCACCCTGAACAGAACCGATACTGCCAATGGCCATCAAATTGACAAAACCACGGCCATGGGTTTGACCGGCAGCTATTTATCCGAGACCCTGCTCACGGGGATAAAGCATTATCATAATATTTTTCAGGACGGCACGGCTGCCGACAGCCTTGCCGGCAGGGACGGAGTCGTCACCACGACCCTGCCGGACGGTACAACCACCACCAATGTTCCCGGCCCGGATCCGCGTTTTGGCATGCAGGCGCCTCTATCAAAAAGCAATACCGTTACCACGGGGGGGCTGACCTCCATCACCGCCGCTATCCGCACGGCCGTCCTGACAGACATCAACGATCCCTTAACTCTCACCTCGCTGACGGATACCAACACCTTAAATGACCGAATCTTCACAACCGGCTACAATGCCGCGACCCGCACCTCTTCCATCACTTCCCCTATGGGACGGGAAAGGACTTATACAACAGACATGATTAGTCGGATCACCTTGAGTCAGGTACTCGGCCAAGATGCCATAAACTATGGTTACAATTCCCGTGGACGGTTAATCGCCGTCACCACCGGCAGTGGTACGGCCCAGCGGCTTGCCGCAATGAGTTATAATGCGGAAGGCTTTCTTGAGAGTATAACCAATCCGCTCACTCAAACGACCCAATTTATTTATGACTTGGCCGGCCGGGCCACTCGCCAAACCTTCCCCGATAACAGTCAGGTTCAAAAAGGGTATGACGGGCACGGCAATCTGACTTCCCTGATAACACCAAGAGGACACAGTCATGCCTTCAGTTACTCACCCGTGGATCTTGTCACTTCCTATACGGCGCCAGGCAATACCACGACAAGCTACAGTTATAACAAGGATCGCCAACTGACACGGATCACTCGGCCGGAGGGAACATCCCTGGATTTTGCTTATGACACCTCGGGACGACTTGAGGCACTCACCTTGCCCGGTGCAAGCCAGATTACCAGGTCCTATGATGGAACCACCGGACAATTGAGCTCCATTAAAGCAGCGGACGGGGGCACTTTGAGCTTTGGATACAGTGGCGGATTGCTGGCCTCGGAGACCTGGGCAGGTCCGGTTGCCGGCAACGTCAGCCGAACCTATGACAATGATTTCAGGATATCCGATTTTAGCATCAACGGTGGAACATTCGTGAGTTTTCAGTATGACGACGACAGCCTGCTGACAGCAGCGGGGGAGATTACCTTAAACCGCAGCGCTCAGAACGGACTGCTGACGGGGACAACGATACTTGGCGGCGGCACGGCCACCGATACGTTCAGTTACAATGAATTCGGTGAGCACTCAAGCTACGATGCAGCATATAACAGCACCTCTTTGTACGCAGCGCAATATACACGGGACAAGCTGGGACGGATCAGCCAGAAAACCGAGACAACCAATGGGGCATCACATGCCTATGATTATGCCTATGATTCAGTCGGGCGACTCGTTGATGTGAAAAAGGACAATGTTACCGTTTCCACCTATAGCTACGACAACAACGGTAACCGGATAACCGGCCCTGGCGGGATAACCGGTGTCTATGACGCACAGGACCGTCTCACGGCCTATGGCGCCACGGCTTACCAGTACACCGCAAATGGGGAATTGCAGAACAAAACAACAGGCGGCCAGACCGCTACCTATCAGTATGACGCGCTTGGCAACCTGCTGAGCATCACCCGGCCCAATCCTCAGCCCAAAATTGAATATATCGTTGATGGCCTGAATCGCCGGATTGGAAAAAAAGTGGGCGGCACCTTTGAAAAAGGATTTCTTTACATTGATGCGCTTCACCCGGTCGCTGAGCTTGACAACGCCGGCAATGTTTCTTCTGTCTTTGTCTATGGCAGCCGAGCCAATGTGCCGGACTATATGATTAAAAGCGGCGTGAGGTATCGGATTGTTTCCGATCATCTCGGCAGCCCGCGGATTGTGGTGAATGTCGATACCGGGGTTATTGTCCAGCGAATGGATTATGATGAATTTGGCAATGTCATTCAGGATACCAGTCCCGGCTTTCAGCCTTTTGGCTTTGCCGGGGGATTGTATGACCCTGACACTGGGCTGGTGCGCTTTGGCGCGCGGGATTATGATGCGGAAACCGGCAGGTGGACTGCGAAAGATCCGATCCTGTTCAAAGGCGGCTCTGCGAATCTTTATGCGTATGCCTCCAATGACCCGATTAATCTGGTTGATCCCTATGGTATGGGCCCGAACTGGGGGACTGTTGGTATCGGGACTTGGCAATTTCTCAGCGGTGCTTGGGGGACATTCTCGAATGTGTCTCAATTAATCGTCACTTCAGGCACTTCAGTTCTGGCTTGGTGGAATCTTGGTAACAGCCTTATCTCTGTTCCCTATGGTGCATATAATTTCGGCCTTGGCTTTCTTAATCCTCAGGCCCCTGCGGCTAAGCCTCCTGATCTTTTCAATCCGCTGAAGGAGTGGTTTTGGGAACAAGCGACTTCATCTGGCTCATCTGCTACGGCAACGCCGCCAGGGATGGTTACTGCCACCTCACACCCGGCTGACTATCCGTCAGCCCCTTATAATGCTGCAGGCTGGACAGGGGCCGGATCGCCCGGAACGGGTGGAGAATGGATGATGAACCAGGCTCGGTAATTATAAAATGTTATGAGGATTGAAGAGGATTTGATGGTTGTGGAGGATTGGGGAGCGAAGCGACGAGCGACGAGGTGGCGGACCAAGCCAACCTACTTAAATCCAGATTAAACGCTCAATTTAGAAGCAATATTTTGCTGTAAACGGCGCGTCTCGGGGTCGAAATGGCTCATATATGGATGTTGTGGTCATCGTATCCTCCAGTTTGAATCCGGCGACTCCGAGGACCGATCAATGATTTGGGAAGAGCCTATAATATATGTCGCCAATCGTCCAAGATCATCTCCCTCAGGTGCCCCCGCATACACGGAGACGGCGACTGAAAATGTCGTCGTAGGACCCCCGGGGATTTTAATCCTATAGGTAAACATACCAGGATTCCCGCCGAGCATTTCAAGTACCCGCATTTAATTAGAAAATGCCGCATTGCCCCTCCTGGTGGACAACTGGGGGAGTGTCCGACTGGAGTGTCCGACTGTCGACTGGGGTCGGACCACACCATCTTATTAATATTTCAGGATAAACACCTAATTTAGAAGCGATATTTTGCTGTAAACGGCATTTTTCGGGGTCAAAATCGCCCACATATCCAGCAGATGGAAGTGATTCATCCAGATGACGTAATTCCAAACGGGAAATCGTGAGCCGCGTAAAGGACTACGAAGCCTTTCAGTTATGATGTTGTAGGGAATTATTGGACACTTTCTTAAAAGTGGATTTATAATCCGTCAGGAGGTGTTCAATGAAAAAGGTTCTACTCAACCATATGTTATCCTATTCTTGAATTTTAGGTGGTTCTGAAATATTAACCATACTTACAGTAATTGAAAGCCGAACGATTTCATTTCAGAATTAGATATTAATTTTCGAATCCTCCCGGCGTTGCGTGAATTTTCATTGCTGGGGCGGAACGCTCGCTGCTTCATGTGTGTTTAGATGAAAAATATGTGTAGATATTTCTATTCATGTAGATATTTCTATTCATCAGAATTAAACTCCATGATATCCGATTGTTTTCCGAATTCAAATCACCAGATGTATAAAATAATCAACATCTTCTCTTGATACTCTCCTGCTCGGCTTATCCCGTTTAACATTATATTCCATTATTATTCCATGTTGTTAAATATTTATTTCCGTGCTTGTTCCCTTCTGGAACGCGACTTGCTTAACTATCGGGCATTCAGCCATTTGGCTCAATATCAAACAATCGCATAGACGCGAATGGGTTTTATGGGAAAACCCGGTTCTTAATCCGGCAAATCCGAAACGGCGTCCATGGTAACGATCAGGAGAAGGCAAATGAATATTCAAAAGGTAATGGTGATGGGTTCCGGCCTCATGGGAAGCGGGATCGCCCAGGTGTGTGCCCAGGCCGGTATTGAGGTGATATTAAACGATGTGTCCACGGAAGCGCTGGAAAGAGCCATGAAGACGATTGCCTGGTCTGTGGGGAAATTCGCTGAAAAAGGCAAGCTCTCCGAAGACAGGGACACCGTGATGAAGCGGATTACCGCAACCGGCGATTATGCGGCTGGAAGTGATGCGGACCTGGCCATAGAAGCCATTTTCGAGAACATGGAGCTCAAGCAGGAAATATTTAAAAAGCTCGATCAGGTCTGCGGGCCCCAAACCCTGATCGCCAGCAACACCTCTTCGATTCCCATCACGGAACTGGCGGCCGCGACCCTTCGCCCGGAGAAGGTTCTGGGCATTCATTTCTTCAGCCCTGTTCCGATGATGCAGGCTGTCGAGGTCATCAAGGGCGTTACCACATCTGATGAAACCGCACAAGCCGGAAAGGAATTTGTCATGAGAATCGGCAAGGAGCCGATCATGGTGAATCGGGATATTGCCGGCTTTGTCATCAACCGGATCAATTTTCCTTCCACCATCGAGGCCATGAATCTGGTGGAGCAGGGGGTGGCAACGGTAGAGGACATCGATAAAGGGCTTCGCCTGGCTTCGGGAAGAAAAATGGGAATTTTTGAAACCGGAGACATGGTGGGACTGGATATCACTTACGGGGCCATGATGTCGATTTATAATGAAACCGGCGATCCCAGATTCTATCCCCCCTTGCTGCTCAGGCGCAAAGTCAAGGCCGGTCAGCTTGGCCGGAAAACCGGAAGGGGCTGGTATACATATAATGCGGACGGAACCCGAAAAGCATAAGGAAAAGAGAAATGGGACATTTCAAGGTCAATCAGAAGGACATCTTCTTTATATTGAAAGAACAACTCAATTACGGTCATCTCTGTACCCTTGAGCGCTACCGGGATTTGAATGAAAAGACCCTGGATCTGATGGTCACAGAGGCCATCAGTTTTGCCAAAGGGGTCCTGGATCCTTTGAATGCAATCGGGGAAAGCCAGGGTGTGACATTTGACAAGGGCAGGGTTTGCTGCCCGCCGGAATTTAAAAAAGCCTTCAAACAGTATGGGGTTGACGGCTGGACGGCCGCGGCCAGAGATCCGGAATACGGTGGCCAGGGCTTTCCCCACATGATGCGCATCATTATCAACGACATGATGTACGGGGCCTGCCAGGCCTTCAACATGGCCCCGAGCCTGACCCATGGCGCAGCCCATCTGATTGAAAGCTTCGGCAGCGAAGAACTTAAAAGCCGGTTTGTCCCGAAAATGTTCGGCGGTGAATGGGCCGGCACCATGTGCCTGACCGAATCCAATGCCGGGTCCAATCTTGCCGACACACAGACGATTGCGTATCGGCAAGGAGACCATTTTAAAATCAAGGGAACGAAAGTCTTTATTTCCTGGGGAGATCACGACCTGACGGATAACATCATCCATCTGGTGCTGGCCCGGATCGATGGCGCGCCGGAAGGGGTCAGGGGCATTTCTCTTTTTGTGGTTCCGAAAATTCGCGTTAATGCCGATGGCTCTCCGGGTGAGGCCAATGATGTCGTCTGCGGATCGATAGAAGAAAAACTCGGCCTGCACGCATCTCCCACAGCTGTGCTCAATTTCGGCACCGCAGATGGGTGCATCGGGTACCTCTGCGGTAAGGAAAACAACGGGCTTGCCCACATGTTCCAGATGATGAATGCCGCTAGAATCAATACGGGCGTCAGCGGCATGACACTTGCCGGCACTGCCTATCGAAACGCCCTGGAATACACGCGTGAGCGCATTCAGGGAAGGGACATCGCCCGGAGAAAAGAAGGCAACGTAGCCATCATCGATCACCCGGATGTGCGGCGCATGCTGCTGTGGATGAAGGCGATGGTGGATGGCATGCGTTCCATGATCTACACCGGCGCCTACTGGGCGGAACTGGCCCTTGAACTGCCGGACGGAAAAGAAAAGGAGCGGTATCAGGACCTGGTGGATTTTACGACCCCCATCATCAAGGCCTATTGCTCGGATATGGGATTCCGCGTATGCGAAACCGCAATTCAGTGCCTTGGCGGTTATGGATTCTGCAAGGACTACCCGCTGGAGCAGTACCTCAGGGATGCCAAGATCATGTCGCTTTACGAGGGAACCAATGGGGTCCAGTCCATGGATCTGATGGGCCGGAAAATGACGATCCGGGACGGCGCGCCTTTTGCGGCGTTTAAAACTGAAATTGACAGTTTCTGCGATACACACCGGGAGCATCCGGAACTGGGCGACAGGGTCCGGGCGCTGGCAGGCGTTGGAAACCGGCTGTGGGAAGCGGCCGGGGAAATGAAGAACCGGATGACCACCGATCCCCTCCAGTGGGCTTCCTACACTTATCCGGCCCTGATCGCATTCGGTGAAGTTGCCATGGCCTGGCGTCTGCTCGATATGGCCATCATCGCCCACCCTTCTTCACGGAAAAAAGGCAAGGAAAGCGATTTTTACAAAGGAAAGGTATTGCAGGCGACTTATTTTGTGGACATGACCCTGCCCCATACGCTGGCCACCGTCGAAACCTGTTGCCGCCACGGCAGAGAGGTCGTGGAAATCCCGGATAATGCGTTTTAGAAAAGGCTGAAAGACCAACCAGTGAATAAAGGACGTAACATGAGCGCTAATAATCAAGATGTTGTGGTGATCGATGCTGTGCGAACCGCTTTTGGACGCGCCGGTGAAAAAGGCATTTTCTGGAA
>DPKV01000239.1 GCA_003542325.1 Anaerolineaceae bacterium | reverse complement strand
TGACCAGTTTTGCCTGTCTCACGGGTAACTACGCCGTCACCGAATCATTTGGCGAGACCTGGATGCTGCAATCGAATAAGGGCGCCATCGCCTTCATCGGTTCATCAGCCAGCACCTATTGGACGCCAGATGACATGATGGAACGGGCGATGATGAATTCCCTCTACACCAGTGCTGAGGCAGCCAACGTCGTCGGTTCATTCACTTACGCCGGTTTGATGGCCGTTGAAGCGAGTCGCCCAGGTACAGGCACCGCCCAAAGTTTATATTACTGGGAAGCCTATAACATTCTTGGCGATCCTTCACTTGAGATGCTGATTGGGCCAAAGACCAGCGATTTCACGCTGACCGCAGAACCTTCAAACATTACTGTTTGCCAGTCCGGATCCAACACAACAACCATCGGTGTAGGTCAAACCAACGGATTTTCCACACCGGTAACCCTCTCCCTGTCAGGTGTCCCGAACGGCGTCACCCCCGACCTCTCAATCAACCCCGTCACGCCGCCCAACAACAGTCAGCTTACGCTGAGTGCGGCACATAACGCACCAACCGGTGAATATACACTCTTGTTGAGCGGAGATGCGGGTGGACTCCACCATGAATACAACCTGGGCTTGTCGGTCTTTGAAGGCAGCCCCGATTCGGTTGCCCTCAGCAGCCCAGCCAACGGTGCGACTTCTGTTGCCTCAGATGCAAGCCTCACCTGGACAGCCGGGTTGGCCGGCCAGACCTATGACCTGCAGGTGGCGCTTGATTCCAACTTCACCCAGCTTGTGTATAACAAAACCGGGCTGAGCCAGGCATCCTTCACCCCCTCCAGTCAGTGGACCACAAACACAACCTATTACTGGCGTGTGCGGGCAGTCAATGCCTGCGGCACAGGCACCTATTCCACAACTTATCAATTCAAAACGGAATTAGCCGCTGGCGATTGTCCTGATGGCACCCAGGCCACCAGCCTCTATGCGACAGATTTCACCAGCACCACCGGCTGGGTCCATACCGGCACCAACGATACCTGGACCCGGAGCGCAAGCCGGTATGCATCTCCCAGTTATTCTTTCTATTCCGTCGATAAAAATGCAATTAGTCTTCAGCAACTCATCAGTCCCTCCATCAGTATCCCGGAGACCTTCGGTGAACCGGTCATACTGAAATTCTGGCACTGGTTTAATATCGAAGCCAATTCAACCAGTTGTTTTGACGGTGCAATATTGGAGATCAGCACGAATGGCGGTCAGACCTGGTCGCAGATTCCGGACTCTCTCCTGATGACCAGCGGTTATAAAGGCACCATTTCATCCTCCTATGGCAACCCACTGGGCGGCAGCAAAGGATGGTGCGGATATCAGGATTGGTCAGAAGCTGTGGTTGACCTGACAGCCTATGCAGGACAGAGTGTCAAACTGCGTTTCTCACAGGGCTCAGATGCCAGCCTCGGCCTTGAGGGATGGTATGTGGATGATTTCAGTCTGACTGTATGTGAAGCCAAACCCGATTATCGGCCTTACATCAGCACATCCAACGTCACCATCGGCCAGGCTCCCGGGCAGGAAGTTGTGGTCCGGTTGGAATTGACCAATGCCGGCCTCAATCCGGATGGTTATTCTTTGGACCTGACCAGTTCACTCTGGGTTGCCTCCATGCTGACCCGGGATGTGATTGAATTACAACCGGGAGAGACCACAGTGGTAGAAATTACTGTCAACATCCCGGCAGACGCAAATTTTGGGGACGTTGAACATCTCCTGCTCACGGTCACTTCCATGAATGACCCGGACACACCGCCTGCCAAAGATGAAGTCAGCATTGATTTGATGGCCGCTCTGCAATCCTTTATTCCCGTCATCAGCAACTAGTATCCAGACTTTCTCTCAACTTACAGAGAAAGAACACCCGGCAACAACTTACTGCCGGGTGTTTACTTTAATCGCTTTTCCCCCAGGGTAATCGCAAAGTACACCCAAGAGATTTCTGCATGCCATTGTCAATAAGCGACCCCATCCCCAGCCCTTCCCCTATACCCTTCGGGTATTCCGCTTCGCTCCAGGGGAAGGGTGCCCGAAGGGTGGGAAGGGGTGATTTTTGGAGTGTAAGGAATTTAAAAAGCTAAAACAAATGACTTTGCGATGCCCTGAACCAACGCCTTAGCAACTATGAGTTAGGGCTTCATCAATGATAAAATTACCGGTATAAATATACGGTAATTGCCGGATGAAGTATGACGTGGTTTCCTCTCGCAAAATAATCGAAGCAATACTCAGGCTGACCGTCAGCCTATGATAAGAAATTAAGGAAGGTAACATGGCTGGACTCTCGCACGAATTGGGCATCGACCTGGGAACAATTCAAACTCGCATTGCAGAAGGAAAAGACCTCCTGGTTCAGGAGCCGACGGTTGTCGCCATCCTGCTGGATGAGTTGAAACTCGTTGAAATCGGACAATCTGCCCTGGATATGATGGGTCGTGTCCCTGATAATATTGAAGTGAACCGGCCTATGCGGAACGGCGTGATTGCGGAATATGAGATCACCGAAAATCTGCTCCGTGAGTTGATCCGCAGGGTAACCGGTCGGATGCTGCTCTTCCGGCCGAAACTGATGATCACCATCCCCTATGGGATCACAAGCGTGGAACGGCGGGCTGTGCATGAAGCCGGTTTAGGTTCGGGCAGCCGGGATGTGAGCCTGATTCAGCAGCCCATGGCTGCCGCCATTGGCGTTGACCTCCCCATCAGTACCCCAACCGGGAATATGATCGTCTGCCTCGGCGGCGGCACTTCGCAGGCTGCCGTCCTTGCCATGAATGGGATCGTCTCCGCAGAGACCACGCATGTGGCTGGTCTAAAAATGGATGACGCCATCATTGACTACGTCCGGCAAAAATATGGCCTCATTATTGGGCAGCCCACAGCGGAACAGCTAAAGATCCGGATCGGGGCCGCCATCCCCCAGGATGACCAGCAATCCATGGAAATCCAGGGGCAGGACCAGGTTTCCGGGCTGCCGCGCCCTGCCACTTTGACCACCGACGAGATTGTGGAAGCCTTGCAGCGGCCTTTGGATGACGTCGTCGCTACCATCCGTCACGTCCTCGAGAAGACGCCCCCAGAGTTGATCTCCGATATCATTG
>DPKV01000038.1 GCA_003542325.1 Anaerolineaceae bacterium | reverse complement strand
GTGTGACATGACCGGAATATGCATAATATTCAATCTTGGTATAATCATAAACGTGAAAATGAAATAAAGTTTGGAGTAATATGGCTCAAAAACGAACACGAAAAATTGTTATCACTGGTGTATTAAGTGCAATTTCGATCTTCCTGGGTCTCACCCGACTTGGTTTTATTCCCTGGATCAGCGGGGCTTCACTGACCATTATGCAGGTTCCGGTGATCATCGGCGCCGTGTTGGAGGGGCCGATTGTGGGCGGTGTGATCGGCTTGCTTTTTGGTATATTCAGCCTCATCCAGGCTGCCGTTGCGCCGACAGGCCCGGCCGATGTCTGGTTTACCAATCCGCTTCTTTCCGTTGTACCCCGCCTGTTTATCGGGCCGGTTGCCTGGCTGATCTATTCCGGTCTCAAGCGTTGGAAAATCCCGGCGCTGATTGCAGCCGGTTTGGGCTTCAGCCTGACCAATACCGTCCTCGTCCTTGGGATGATCGGTTTGTTAGGCTACATCCCCTGGGCCGCATTACCCGCCATTATCCTGGCAAATGGACTCCCGGAAGCGGTCGCATCCGCAATCCTGGTGGTCGCTGTCGTCTCCATCTGGCAGGGGATTGAAAGAGGTGGCAAGAAAAAAGGGGCTGATCTTTAGGTCAGCCATCCCGGAACGATTAAGAGGGTGCTTGCCAGGATACCCAGGGCTAACAGGATGGCATCTTCTCCATTGAAATTTAGTTCATAATAACTGCTGCGTTCTTCTGCGGCATTAAAACCACGGGATTCCATGGCCAAAGCCATGGTTTCCGCGCGTTTAAGGCTGGTCACAATCAATGGGACGATCAGTGGTAAGACGCGTTTAGCCTGGCGGAGCGGGTTAAAACCCTTCTGTTCCCAATCTCCACCCCGGGAGGCCTGTGCTTTCGCCGTCTTTTCTGCAGTCTGGGCAATCAGGGGCAGGTAGCGGAGGGTCACCTGTACGACCAGAATCAGGTCATTGATCGGGAATCCTATCTTCTCAAATGGTTTGAGCATGTAAAACAGGGCTGTGGTGATCTGGGAGGTAGAGAGGCTCATCACCAGTGCATTGATCAACAGGATCAGGACGATGAACTTTGTCACCAGCATGGCTGCGCTCAGGAGGGCGTTTTCTGTAATCGGCTGTCCAAAAACAACCCACAACGTCGCCCCGGGATCACCTGCTCGGAAAAGGAAGATCTGCAGGAGGGCTAAAAGCAGGATAAAGATAATCGATCGCCGGATACCCCTCCACGCGGGTTTTACCGGCAGTTTGGCCAAACCATAAATGCCCAGCACAATCCCCAGCCCTAACCCGATCGTCCAAAGGTGGGATGTGAAAATAACGCCCAGTAAAAGGCTGATAAAAACAAGTAATCTGGCCCGGGGATCCCGCTGGTGGAACCAGGAAGGACGGGGAATATATTGGCCAAAACTCAGGCTGCCCAGGAATTCGAAACGGCTGCTCATGGCAGCACCGCCTTGAGGGCGTCAACGAGACGCTCTGGGGTTGTGGTATCCCATCCGGAGAGCGGCCAACCGTTTTCCATTAAGGCTTGCGAAACACGGACGGCCAAAGGAGCTGCCAATCGAGCCTCGTTCATCGTTTTCTGATCCATCAGGAGGGCTGGCCGGGTTCCGCTGGAACTTATCCGTCCGGATTTCATAAATGCAAAATCACCAGCCACCTGGGCCAGTTCGTCCAGGCGATGGCTGGCGATGACCAGCGTCTTCCCGGAATGGCTTAATTTGAGAAATAGCGTCAAAAGGTCCTCCCTTGAGCGGGGGTCCATCCCGGCGGTCGGCTCATCAAAAAGCAGGATATCCTGATCCAGGACCAGCGTGGAAGCCAGGGCGACTTTTCGCTTTTCTCCACCGCTCAACGTGGTCAGGTGACGGTCCTTGAAGGCTTCAAAATCCAATCCAACAAGTCCCATGGCTATTCTGACCCGTTCCCGCAGGTCATCGAAACCGAATTGACGGGGGCCATAAGCAATTTCATCCCCAACGTAGACTTCAAAGAACTGCGATTCCGGGGTCTGGAAGACCAAACCGACCTGTTGGACGATCGTTTTTAGTGAGGTGCCGGGGTCACTCACCAATGAATCTCCGACCCGGACCGAACCTCGATGCGGACGGAGGATCCCATTGATATGCTGCAAAAGTGTGGATTTTCCGGAGCCGTTCGTCCCGGCCAGTCCAAGGACATGCTGCGCGCCAAGTTCCAGAGAAGCACTGGTCAAGGCTGGTTTCGCCAGAGGGCTGCCGGCAAGGTAGGTGTAATGGACATCCTGAAGCTGGATCAGGGACCTGGATCGAGGGGTTGGTGGGTGATTGGGCTTGGTAAATCCCCCGGATGAATGCTGCCATTGGGGGAGGTTTGCCAGTAGAGTCTCGGGATGCAGGATTGACGCTGGCAGGTCCCAACCGAGGGATTGTAAATTTTGTGCTAATGACAGCGATTCCGGCATTTCAAGGCCGATTTCGTGTAGAAGTTCATTTTGAGAGAAAATTTCTTCAGGCGACCCGGTGGAAACAATCTTCCCCTGCTTTAAAACGACCAGCTGATCGGCCAGGACAGCTTCTTCCATGTGGTGGGTGATCAAAATGATCGTCATCCCCTGTCGGTGCAGGTCAATCACCTGGGATAAGAAGGCCTCCCGCGCCAAGGGGTCCAGCATGGAAGTGGGTTCATCCAGGAGGAGTATTTTTGGTGAACGGGCCAGGATTCCCGCCAGTGCAACCCGCTGGATTTGTCCCCCGGAAAGCAGGTGGGGTGGATGACTGGCTTCCTGTGCCATCCCCATGGCTTCCAATTCCGCCGTGACTCGGGATTGAATTTCCCGGGAAGGAAGATTGGCGTTCTCCAGCCCAAAGGCAACATCTTCCGCGACGGTAGAGGCGACGATCTGATCGGCCGGGTTCTGGAACAGCA
>DPKV01000020.1:2442-3061 GCA_003542325.1 Anaerolineaceae bacterium | reverse complement strand
TCGTAACCCACGCCGGAGGTGGCCCCGGTGATGACGCAGCGTTTCCCATCGAGCCGTGCGTCGGTGGTCTTTTGCGGCATCCGGGCGTTGACCATGAATTGCAGTTCTTCCGGTACTTGCATCTTTTCTCCCTATCCGAAACGTTTCTTAAGAAATTTACGATACATGGGTTTGAAACGGGGAATGCCATTGAAGATATCCCCCCACAGGTCGAAGTAGTCCCGCTGATGGATGATGCGGTTGTCGTCCGCGAAGGTCAGCTTGGAACAGCCGTAGACCGGAGTGCTGGGGAATTTTTTGAACATCATCGTCATGGTCCATTGGAGGAAGGCGATATCGCCTTCCACAACTACATCGGTGATGTCCATGTTCAACTGCTCGCAGCGGTCCGTCAGCCGGTTGCACATCGCCTTAAAATCTTCGATACCCTCGATCCGCTGGATGCTGTCCTGGAAGACGATCTCGTCATGATAGAAGGGGAAAATATGAGACCAGTCCGGTTTGCCTTCGGTATTGTAGGTCTTGCTCCACAGTTCGCGGATGGTATCGGGTGTCAGTTTCTCGGTCATTCGCGGTCACGCTTCCTTGTTGATGAAAATATTTCTGGATTTAAAAGTGG
>DPKV01000020.1:2192-2394 GCA_003542325.1 Anaerolineaceae bacterium | reverse complement strand
CAAGGATATTCTCGCAATCAGCTGATCTACACCCAAAGATTCTTGCTTTGCCCAACCGTTGTTATTCTGAGCGATGGGGATTATTATTCTTTGTCTTACGAGAGTATGGAATGATAATTACTTAAAAAGTGGCCGTCAGAAATAATTTAAATCTACAGATAATCCTCCCCATCCCGCCTGTTTCACAGGCACCCTTCCCCTC
>DPKV01000020.1:0-2025 GCA_003542325.1 Anaerolineaceae bacterium | reverse complement strand
CCTTTTTTCAGGAGACTCATTAATTGTTTATTTGGCTGAGGGAAGAGCGGAACACTCGCAGGGTGTATGGGGAAGGGCTGGGGATAGGGTGAATTATGAATGCTATAATGACTATTACACAAAGATGGCAACATAGGGGTAGAACCATGGCAAACGAAGACGAAATATCGAGACAGACCCGCGAAATGCTCATCGAAAATGCACGCAGGATGCGAAAAACGCCGACGGCAGCCGAGGCATTATTATGGGAGCTTTTAAGAGCAAAGCAACTGATGGGATTTAAATTCAGACGTCAGCACATCATTCGGACGTTTATCGTTGATTTTTATTGTCCTGCCTGTAAATTGGTGGTAGAAATTGATGGTCCAATTCACAAGAGACAGATGGATTATGATCGGGAAAGGGAAGCTAATTTATGCGCGATGGGTTATCAAATTCTCCGATTCAGTAATCAGGCAGTAATCAATGATATTGGAGATGTTATCAGTAAAATAAGTTCGGCTCTTTTTAAGATATGGGTGGCAAAAATAAGCTAGAAAATAATCACCAGGTAATACCCAATCAGCGCCGCCCAGATCCAGGTGTCGATCCGGTCCAGGACTCCGCCATGTCCGGGGATTAGGTTCCCGGTATCTTTGGCCCCCACCGTCCGTTTGAAGAGGCTGATGAATAAGTCGCCGATGGGAGACAGGAGCGCAATCACAAAGCCCATCACAGCACCCTGCCAAAGCGGGACATCGGCTGGCAGCCAGCCAGCCCATTGCCAGAGTGCAACCAATCCCACGCCGCTGAGCGTGCCGAAGATGATGGCGCCTGCAAGACCCGCCCAGGATTTCTTCGGGCTGAGTTTGGGGGTCATCTTGGCCTTGCCCAGCCAGCCTCCGATGAAGTATGCCCCTGAATCGGCCAGCCAGACTGCGGGCAGGTCGGTCAACAACCAACCCCGGCCATTTGGCAGGGTGCGCAATGCGATCAGGAAGCCACCGATCCATCCAAGGTAGAGGATTGCACTGAGTGAAATTCCAAAATTCGGCGCGGCGTGCTCGTTCCCGCTTTCATACTGCACCAGTGCAACCAGCGCAGTCAAAAAGATAACCAGCGACAGGACAACGCCCACATAGCGGCCATCAAAAAACCAGCGTTCCAAAACGAAAAGGAGAACCCCCGCCAGGATCACAGGCAGGGAGGGTGAATGGCCAAGGGATTTGAACAGGCGGGCATACTCAAACGCGGCGGCCAGTAAAATAGCCGCGGTGAAAATATAAAATGCCCACCCGCCCAGGTAGATCATCACCAGGACGAGGGGTGTGAAGATCAGGGCTGATTTAACTCGTTGGGATAACATGGTTCCCCGAAGGATTAATTAGGTCTCTTTTAGACCGCCGTAACGGCGGTCACGTTTTCCAAAGATATCAATGGCTTTCCGAAGTTCATCTTCCCCGAAATCCGGCCAATAGACCTCAGGAAAATAGAGTTCGGAATAGACCGATTGCCAGGTCAGGAAGTTGCTGATGCGTTCTTCTCCGGAGGTGCGGATCAATAAGTCGGGGTCCGGGATTCCGGCAGTGTAGAGGTATTGGCTCATCAGGGCCTCATCCAACATCTCAGGATCAACCTGGTCTTTCAACATCCTTTTGACTGCCTGCAGGATTTCGTCCCGCCCCCCATAATTCAAAGCCAGCACAATGGTGATCCGGGTGTTGTCCCTGGTAACTTCCAGCGCATGCCGGATCTTTTGTTGCAGATTGGGGGGCAATGCGTTGAGGTCGCCGATGTGGACCAGTTTGGCGCCTTCTTTATGCAATTCGTCCAGTTCTCGTTCAATCACTTCCGAAAGGATTTTCATCAGACCTGAGACTTCCGATTCAGGTCTCGCCCAGTTTTCGGTGGAAAATGCGTAAAAAGTAAGGTATTTGATGCCAAATCTGGCGGCTGCCCGGATGATCGTGCGCAGGTTTTCCGTTCCGGCGCGGTGACCGGCCAGACGGGGCAGGCCGCGTGCTTTCGCCCAGCGGCCGTTGCCGT
>DPKV01000034.1 GCA_003542325.1 Anaerolineaceae bacterium | reverse complement strand
TATTTTTACGGTGACTATTATCGGGGACGCGAGCACGAAGAATGCCGTCTCGTAGGCAGCTCTGATCCGAACTGGAACCTGAAATTCTGTGAGACCTGCCCTGTACCGGATATTGTGCGCGCCAACTCCTGCCCCAATATGCTCCTAACTGGAGAAACCAGCAATGGGTTTCTCGGGCTGGGAAAAAGGATAAAGGTTTCAGCCTATTGTAAAAAGAACCATCGTGATGTAACCAACCCTTATGTCGGATGCGGCGAATGCCACCCTATCATAGATCTCTTCAAAGAAGCCAAATGACACTGACTGTTTTGTTTGACCTGGACGATACCCTCCTTCACACGAATATGCCCGAATTTATCCCGGCCTACTTTGGTAGCCTCGGGCAGACATTCTCCAATCTCGCCTCTCCCAAGCAGATTGCCCAACAGATCCAATTCGCAGTGGCTCAGATGGAAGCGAATCAAGATCCATCCATCGGTTTGCATGAAATCTTTTCCCAAAACTTCTACCCTCCCCTCAGCACAACAGAGGGAGAGAACACCGAAACCCTGACAAAGTTTTACCGGGATGAATACCCAAATCTCCAGGCGGTGACAGGGCAAGTTCCGGGCGTTCTCGACCTGATCGATTGGTGCAGGAGCCAGGGAGCACAGATGGCCATCGCTACCAATCCGCTCTTTCCAGAGACTGCCACACGTCAGCGCATCAATTGGGCAGGTGTACATCCGGAAGACTTCGAGTTCTTCTCCTCGTTTGACAATTTCCACTTTACAAAACCCAACCTGACGTATTACGCTGAATGTCTGGGCCGATTGGGCTGGCCGGAAGGTCATGTCATCATGGTCGGGGATAGCCTCACCCATGATTTACTGCCGATGGAAACCATGGGTTTCCCAACCTTTTGGATCAACCCGCCTGAGGACAATCCTGGCCGTCCCCACGGATCCTTAAGTGCAGTTAAATCCTGGCTTCCAGAAATAACCTCTCGGGCACCCGTTGAGCTAGTTAACACACCCGAAGTCAACAACGCCATCCTCAGATCCACACCAGCCGTTTTGGATAGTTGGATCAAGGAGAACAATGGGACGGCGTTCACAGTAAAGTCTTCTCCTGCTGAGTGGAATATGACGGAAGTTCTTTGGCATATGGCAGATATGGAAGCAGAAGTCTACCTGCCGCAATGGCAGCAGTTACTGAGTGATCCCTCTATCCTCCTGTCCGCGCCTGATATCAGCCAATGGGCGGTGGATAGACAATATCATTGCCGATCGATCACTGAAGCGTGGGAAAAATTCGTCACTGCCAGAAAGAAATCATTGTTTTGCTTTGAGGAAATTGACCAAAAGGGCTTATTCCAGACCACCATTCAGCATACGATCTTTAGCTATGCGACGGTCAGCGAGTTGGTTGCGTTTACAGCCAGACATGACAGGATCCATCTTCGACAGTGCAAAGGCCTGCTTGATTTCTATAAAATTTATTAATCTTTTACATAACGATTGTGATTCCTGAACTAAGGTTGGTATAATACCATCGGTGCAATTATCTTTGATCAGGAATTATTATTGATCTGGAGGACTATGTGAAAGCAAGAAATCAATCGTATATCATCTATTTGCTGTTGTTTACTGCCATCATAGCAATGGTTTTCTTTACCGTGAACCAACAGCAAGCAGGGGTAGACGAAATCGCAATAAACGAATTAGCGTCTGATATCAAAGCGGGCATTGTTAAATCGATCGTCGAAAACGACAGCCGCCTTGAAATCACCTATTACAACAGTGATACTGTGAAAGTATCCACCAAGGAACCCAACACGTCCCTCATCTCACAATTGGTTGACCTTGGCGTCACCCCGGAAGAGCTCTCTGCGGAAAACCTGACCGTTGCCATCCTGCTCCCAAGCGCGTTCATGGAACTTTTATCCATGGTCAGCTATTTTCTGCCGTTCCTGATCCTAATCGGAATGCTCTTCTTCATCTTCAGACAGGCTCAGGGTAACAACAATGCAGCGATCTCCTTTGGTAAATCACGGGCAAGAATGTTCTCCGGAGATCATCCAACAGTAACGTTTGAGGACGTAGCCGGTGTGGATGAATCCAAAGAAGAGTTAAGGGAAGTTGTGGAATTCCTGCGAGAGCCGCAGAAATTCATCGCCCTCGGTGCGAGAATCCCCAAGGGAGTCCTCCTGGTCGGTGCTCCCGGCACTGGGAAAACCCTGATGGCGAAAGCCGTATCCGGCGAAGCTGGGGTACCCTTCTTCTCTATCTCCGGTTCTGAATTCGTGGAAATGTTCGTGGGTGTAGGTGCCAGCCGCGTACGTGACCTGTTCGAACAGGCCAAACGTCATTCGCCTGCTATCGTCTTTGTGGACGAAATTGATGCCGTTGGCCGTCATCGTGGTGCAGGTTTAGGCGGAAGTCATGACGAACGTGAGCAAACCCTCAACCAGTTACTGGTCGAAATGGATGGTTTCGATACGGATACGAATGTCATCATCATTGCAGCCACAAACAGACCGGACATCCTTGACCCAGCCCTGCTCCGGCCCGGTCGTTTTGACCGGCGTGTAGTCCTGGACCGGCCTGACATCAAAGGCCGGGAAGAGATTCTCAATGTGCACATCAAGGGCAAACCTGTATCACCGGATGTAGATCTTAATGATGTCGCCCGTTCCACGCCAGGCTTCGTTGGGGCAGATATTGAGAACCTGGTCAACGAAGCAGCCATCCTGGCTGCCCGTCGGGACAAGAAAATCATCGAACAAGACGAATTCATGGAAGCCATTGAGCGTGTAATCGCCGGTCCGGAACGCAAGAGTCGGTTGATTAATCCCAACGAAAAGAAAATTATCGCTTACCATGAAGCTGGACATGCCGTCGTCATTAATGCCCTTCCGGAAGCGGATACGGTCCAAAAAGTCTCCATCATCTCCCGCGGTGAAGCGGGTGGTTATACGATCGCTTTCCCGGAGGAAGATCGGATGCTTAAATCCCGTGGACAAATGATGAGCGACATGATCGGCCTTTTAGGCGGCCGCGCTGCTGAAGAAATCGTATTTAATGATATTACTTCAGGTGCTTCAAACGATCTGGAACGGGTCACCAAGCTTGCCCGTACTATGGTCACCCGCCTAGGGATGAGCAGCGAACTCGGCCCCATGGTTTACGGAAAACAGGAAGAACTGGTCTTCCTTGGACGTGAAATTTCTGAACAGCGCGATTATTCAGAACATATCGCGGAAAAGATTGACAGGGCAATCCAGGAGCTTATCCAAAACGCATATGAAAAAGCGAAATCCATCCTGACCCAATATCGGAAAGAACTGGATAATATCGCTGAACGGTTGTTGGAAGAAGAAACCATGGATGCACAGGAATTCCATAAAATATTCCCGACACCCGTAGACAAAAATGGCGGTATTCCCGTCAAAATCTGATCATTATTCAAGATTCAAAAGGCTGCGATAACCCCAATCGCAGCCTTTTTTTGTTTACTATTTAGATCGATGTTCTTCAGCCAAAACTCGTCGAAGCACCTTGCCCACGGTAGTCCGGGGTAAGCCTTCCCGGAATTCGAAATATTTCGGGATCTTGTACCGGGTCAGGTCGTTGGCGCAAAACATCCGCAGCTCATCCTCCATTACAAATTCCCCTGTCTTTGGGACGATCCACGCTTTGGCAACTTCTGCGCCTTCTTCATCCAGAACGCCGGCGACGGCCGCCTCGCTGACCTTCGGATGGCTCATCAGAACGGCCTCGATCTCTTTGGGCCACACCTGAAACCCACCCACCTTGATCACATCCTTTTTTCGGTCCACGAGATAGAAATACCCGTCCGAATCCATCCGGGCGACATCTCCCGTAAACAACCATCCATCACGCAGGACTAATTTCGTTTCTTCCGGCTGATCGTGATAACCGGCCATGATCTGCGGGCCGCGAATAATCAATTCCCCAACCCCGTCAGCACCCACACTCCGGGTGCCTTGTTCAAGGTCAACAATTTTACAATCCACACCGGGAAGAGGCAACCCAATCGAACCATCCCGGTTCTCACCCAGGATCGGATTGCAGTGCGTCGCCGTGGGCGCTTCTGAGAGACCATACCCTTCCACAAGATGCCCGTTGGTCAAGGCCTCGAAGGCCTGTTTTACTTTCAGAGGCAAGGTCGTAGACCCGGAAATGCAAGCCTTGATTGAAGATAGGTCGTATTGACCCTCCATGACTGCCGGGGAGCGATTGATGGCCGCATAGATATTCGGGACACCGGGAAATATCGTCGCCTGATATTTTTGAATTGCTTCCAAAAGACCAACCAGATCACGGGGATCAGGGATCAGCACCATGCGTGCACCCATCCAAACGGCAAGGTTCATCCCCAGCACCATTCCATAAACATGATAGATGGGAATGGCGACCAGCACGGTTTCTTCGCCGGGTCTCGTGTTGACCAGCCAGTGACTGAATTGGAGTACATTCGCAACCAGGTTGCGATGCAAGCCAATCGCGCACTTGGGTGTGCCGGTCGTTCCCCCGGAGTATTGAAACACAGCCGGGTCATTCGGACTCACAGAGTGTTTCAAAGCTGGTCCCTGGACGTTATCTCTTAACATTGCATCCCAGGTCAGGTCATTGTCCGGTAATTCTCCATTGTCTTCGCCAATAATTATGAACTGCTGAATGCCTGTTTCCGGTTGAACAATTTTGATTTGTTGATAATCGCTTCCCGAAAGAATCAGGAAACGAATCCCGGATTCGGCTGCCTGGCTTTTTACTTCGCCAGGGCGGAAAGCTGGGTTTATCGCCATCACCACACCGCCTGCCTTCAAAATGCCGTAGTAACTGATCACAAATTCAGGTGTATTTGGCAGGAATATCCCCACCCGGTCGCCTTTTTGTAAACCCTGAGTCAGTAAAAACCTCGCCATCCGGTCGGAGAGATCATCGACCGTATTATAGGTCATCGACACATCCTTGCAAATCAGGCAGGTTACATCGCCGTAGGAGGCCACGGCGTTCTTGAACACATCCACCAGTGAAACATCCGGCAGGTCAATTACAGCCGGAACGCCTTCGTCATAATGACTTAGCCAGGGTTTCCTTGAATCATTCATTTATTCTTCTCCTGATCTCCGATTCCATTTGGTTCACCAGATCGTCATCAGCCGGAAACCAGGTGATCCGCGGGTCATCCGGTTTGAACCAGTTAGCCTGCCGGCGGACGAAGGTGCGGGTGTTGCGTTTTATCGCCCTCATCGCTTCTTCAAAAGTCAGCTTGTCTTGCAGGAATTGGATAACCTCACCATAGCCAATTGCAGAAAAAGTCGGCATATCCGGTGGATACCCCTTCGCTAATAAGAACTTCACCTCATCCACCCAGCCCTGCGTCAGCATGATTTCAATCCGCTGATCGATCCGCTCATACAGCTCTTCACGCGGCCTTTCAATCCCCAGGATCACCGGTTGATAAGGACATTGCTGCTTGCGGCGTAAATCTGAAAAACGCTCCCCGGTTTTGAAAATGACTTCCAACGCCCGGACCACCCGTCTGACGTTCCGATAATCCATATTGACAGCGACGTCTGCGTCAATGGCCTTGAGACGCTCATAGAGGGCTTCTGCGCCAATCTCATCCGCCCAGTGGTTCAGGGCGTCACGCAGGTCATAATCGGGTTTCTGGGGCGGTATCTGCCATCCCTCGATAATCGAACGTATATACTGACCGGTCCCGCCTACGAGGAAAGGCAGCTTGTTCCTCGAGAGGATATCATCAATCACCCGATATGCCTCACGCTGGTAAAGCGCCAGGCTCCAGTTCTCATCTGGATGAGCCACATCCACGAGGTGATGAGGAATGCCGCACCGTTCTGCCAAAGTCGGTTTGGCCGTGCCGATATCCATCCCTCGGTAAAGCAGCCTGGAGTCAGCAGACACAACCTCACCCATAAACCTTTTGGCAAGCTCAATCGACGCGGACGTTTTGCCCACCGCCGTTGGGCCAACAATCACAATCAATGGGTGTTTACCGGTTGGCAGGTTCATAGGACATTAATAAAATGTTGGATATCTTCAACGGTTTTATCTTTCTTCAATAAGATCGCGATCACATCAATCCGCCACACATCATGAGAATCGGGATGGTCCTGAAGCCAGAGCAGGATCGCGTTCTCGATCTTTTCGAGTTTCGCCGGCGTGACGCTGGCCTCAGGCAGACCAAATTCCATATTCGTCCGCGTTTTAACTTCCACAAAGACCAGACTGTCCCCTTCCTGCGCCACCAAATCGATCTCGCCAAACCGGGTATGATAATTCTGCTCGAGAATCCGGTAGCCCTTAACCCTCAAATATTCCGCAGCGATATGCTCGCCTTTATGGCCAATTCGTTTTTGATAAGTCATTTTTCCTTTATATTGAGTTGATTAATCCTACGCTAAAGGACGATGACCGTCAAGAAAACCAATAATCATTTAGGGCAATCGCAAAATACACCCAAGAGGTTTCTGCATGCCATAGTCAGTAAGCAACCCTATCCCCAGCCCTTCCCCTCGGTGAGGGGAAGGGCGCCCGAAGGGTGGGAAGGGGTGATT
>DPKV01000170.1 GCA_003542325.1 Anaerolineaceae bacterium | reverse complement strand
CGGATCTTGTTCGTCCAGAAGTCGTAATGGGCGGTCCGGCGCAGGAAGGCTTCCACGCCGCCCAACCCGATCGGGACAGTATCCTTGAAGTAGCGGCGGATCAGGTTTGCATAGACCAACGTGGCGCGGTTAGGGCGTTTGGTATTTTTCCCGCCGGGGGTGTAGTCGTCCTGGCGGCGGGGCCTGCCGGTGGCGGTATAGTTGGCGACCATCGAGTCGATCGCGCCGGCGCTCACACCCCAGAAAAGGCGCGGCTCGCCCAGGCGTGTGATGTCTACGTCTGATTGGATGTCCGGCTGGGCGATGACCCCGACCTTATAGCCTTCATCGAGCAGGACTTTGCCGATCACCGCCACGCCCATGAACGGCGAATCAATGTAGGAGTCGCCGGTGATGAGAATGACGTCGAGTTGCTGCCAGCCGAGCTGGTCGAGTTCTTTGCGGGTTGTGGGAAGGAACATAAGGTGCCTTTGGAATCAGGATAATGAGTGATTGTACCGTTAAAGAAGGTGAATGGTGAATGGGGGATGGTTCACAGGAATTAGGAATCAGGTTTTGGGAATCGGGATCAAATAACCCGTCCTGAAAAACGTTGACAGGAAAAATTTGGGAAGAGGAAATACCATAGAAAATCTTGGGTAACTTCTCCAGAGAAAAAGTAAACTATCCATAATCAAGTTATAAAAAGGAGATAAAAAATGAGACACCATTTTCATCGCCCCCCAATGGGGCCACGACACTTCCACCATGGTCCTCGACCTTTGTTTTGGCGGCCATACCGTCGAAGGGGTTCACTTCTCAGCCTGATCGGGCTGGCAGCGCTTGGGTACACTCTGTTGGAACGAAATCGGCAGAACCAGTCGCAGCAGAGGGTATACACAACCGTGGATCAGGATCAGGATTGGTAATAAAAAGCCCGGAGGTGCAACACTTCCGGGCCGTATTTCCTATTATTCTCCAATGATCTTGACCAGCACACGTTTTGGGCGGCGGCCGTCGAACTCGCCATAGAAGATCTGTTCCCAGGGGCCGAAATCGAGCCGACCGTTCGTGATGGCTACGACCACCTCACGGCCCATCACCTGGCGCTTGAGATGAGCGTCAGCGTTATCCTCACCGGTCTGGTTGTGAAGGTACTGGTCCAGCGGAGCATGCGGTGCCAGTCGCTCCAGCCAATCTTCATAATCCTGGTGCAGACCGGATTCATCGTCATTAATGAATACGGAGGCGGTGATATGCATGGCGTTCACCAGACACAAACCTTCCTGGATGCCGCTTTCAGTAATGGCCTCCTGCACCTGCTTTGTGATATTTTTCAATCCTCGCCGGGTGGGAATTTTGAACCAGAGTTCTTTACGATAGGATTTCATCGCATCTTCCTTGCATAATGACGACTAGCGTTCAACCTTGAATGACGCCATCATGGCGTCCAAAAGGTCAATGCCCGGGACGAAACTGCGAGGGTCCTGAGCGTTCAGCCAATTGACCGTATCATTGATATAGGTTTCCCAGTTCGCTTCGAACGCCATGTAATCATCTTCCATTTGGGTGGAACCATCGTCCGGCAAACCCAAATGAACGACGGGAAGGACAGCGCTGATATAGAAACGCCCATCATTCGTCAGCCCCTGGTATGTGTAGAACAGGTTTTGGTTATCCACCGGGTAGATCGCCTGGCCGTACATGGTCAGGTAGCGGACGCCGGAACCGTTCTGGAAATCGAAGTAACCCACCTGGACGGAAAATATTTGGGCAGCAGGCCACATGGGCAGAAAGGGAAGGTCGGAAATCACCCCGCCTGCGGGATGGTTTATCAGGGCAAGTTGGAGTGAATCGATTCTTTCAGATGCATAAGCGCTGATCGCACAGTATTCATTAACCGGGTATACGATGATCTTTGGGGTGTGGAAATGGTCAGCGACCGCATAATTGTTGAACGTAAACTCAAAATAAGTGGGGTAGGTTTCGCCCGGCATGTAATCTTCGCCCATGTTTTGGCCGGGGATGATCGCCATATTGACACTCTGGGCAATATTGGGGTCAAAGGAAAAGCTTATCCCTTCATAAACGACATTTGGCTGTGCAACCGGCACATCAGCCTGCTGGGCGGGTTCGTCTGTCGGTTGGTCCTGGGGTAAGGTGGCGTTTTCCAGCGCGGTTTGGGTCTGCTGCAGAACGACGGCAGTTTGCTTTAAAGAAAGTTCTTCAGCGCTGTTGCCATTGCCCAGATCAATGGAACAGGCAAGGGAAGATAAAAGAGTAGTCAGGATCGCAACCAATACCAAAAATTTGTTCATTCCAGGTCGAGCTAAATCGTCAGACATGGGTGTATTTCTCCTTCAAATATTACTGATAAAGTTAGTTGCAAATTGATAGCATTCGGATTGGCGATTATTTTTTGTGAGTCAATTCTTGCATGAGTGAATACAACTTGTCTCCAAGGACATTCCAGTTGAGTTCGGCTAAGTACCGCACATAGGTGGATTTACATAATGCCTGGTATTCGTCTGGATGGTTCCTGTAATGTTCAATCACCCGCGCATACTCAGAACCTGGACTGTGTTTCTCGAGGACAATACCAGAAACTTTGTCCTTAACGGTTGTTGTGATCCCCCCGGCGGCATTTGTAATCGTCGGAACACCAAAGCCAGCGGCTTCAGATGGGACGATACCGGCAGCGTCAAACCGGGAAGGGAACATAAAGAAATGAGCCCAGCGATAGTTATTTATGTACTGCACTAACTGTTCAGGGTCTTCTTTCTTATATAAGCCCATGAAGGTGATGTTTTCCGAGCTTTGACCATCCTGTCCCACAATGCGCAATTCGGTTGGGATACCCTGAGCGTTCAATAGTTGGGTCGCTGTGATTGCAATATCAACGCCTTTACGATGGAATTCTTTGCCAACCATCAACAAATGCAGCGGTTGGTTTTTGTTTATGGATTTTGGTTTAAAATCATCTTCTTCATGGGGGAGGGATGAGGGGACAGGATGAACGGTAATTCGCTCCGAAGGGATGTTGTAATAGTTTTCCAAAACATCGGCGTTTGCCTGGCTGAATGTGATGATATGGGCAGCCTTTACGATCACTTCTTTTTCCCAGCGCTCCATAATTTTGAGGCCAAATTTAGAAAAGATCGGCCAATTATCCGTCACCCATTTAACCGAAGAATCGCACATATAAATCAATGGCGCGGATAAAGTGACATTAACAAGGGGAACGGATGACTTTGAGAAAATGACGTCTGGCTTGTAGGTGTCCATTGCTTTTTGGACAATGGCATTGCTTTCTTTAAGGTAAGAAGGATAAAACTTGATCAGTCTCTTCTTTAATAGCTTCCCGGTGACCTTGCGAATTACTCTTTCAGGAAAGGTAAGACTGCTCTTAAAAGGTCCCACGATTTCGATTTCTTCGACCCTATCTCTTAATGCCATATAGGCATTAAAGTCCAGGCCCGACCCGCTATCGGGGTTCTTGGGGTCCCAGCGTGCAGCTACAAACAGAAGTTTCATAAGGTCTTCCTTTGTAATTCTCGTATTGAATTATCAAAATCCATTAAATTGATTAATTCGTTTGAGATGGATTAATTGTTTTCAATGCCAGATTTAAAGGCGCGTATTTATTATATAAGAAATCCTGCAAAATATCATACTCTGCCCCCAAATTAAATTTCTGGATCAATCTTCCAAGATTAAAATAAGCCTTGGCAATGCGGAAATTCCCCTGTTTGACGTTCAACATACCGGCCAGCAAAGCGATCGGGTCCTTTAAGACGGCAATCAACGACTTAAACAATTCATTTTGCCAATGGGTTGAAACCCTTTGCTCTTCCTCCTGGAGTTGTCTGATTACATTTTTATATATATCCAGATAGATGGATGACGCGCCAAAGGATTTCTTGAGGTTGAGATAATACTTCCAATTCAGCCGGTTTGTTGTCATGAAATGTTTGATTTTAAGCTCCGGATCATAATAAAGTGTCAAGCCCATCAATTTGAATAACAATAATATCTCTGACTCTTCCCCGGAATATAAATTCTTCCCCTTGCGGGATTCGTGAATGGGCTCATAACCATGGTCGTAAAGGTAATCCCAGGCTTCTTTTCTGAGAACCAAACCTGCTCCCCAAAGCAATTTATTAAGCTCAATAATTTCTCCGGATTTGTAATACTGCTCGCCGACCGCGTAATTTTGAGAATACCTCGCAAACCACTCGGGTGCAGTGGATTCAAAAACAGCCTCGGAAGGTCCTCCGATGGCGGAGGCATCCGGGTGGGCTTGCATCGCATTGAAGGCGGTTTCTACCCAGTTTTCTTCCACCCAATTATCATCGTCAATGAACGCAATATATTCATATTGACATGCATTCATCCCTGATACTCGCGCATAGGCAACACCGGGTTTGGGTTCATAAATGATCTTTAATGGGATGTCTGATTTCCAGAATGATTCCACAATCTGAGCGGTTCCATCTGTGCATGCATTGTCTACCAGGATGATCTCCCAGGGAATTGAAGGGCTAACCTTTTGTTTTAAAAGATGTGACAATGTTTTTTCGATCAGTCTTGAACTGTTATGGGTGCAAATTAATATACTTATCCCGTTTTTCATAGTCTCTCTTTCCGTGATTTTGGCAAGGAATCCCCCTTTGGCTGTAATGATAGAAAGTAAAGTCGTTGAAAAGGCGTAATATCAGCCCTGCCTATATTAGAATATTCTGTTGAAATAAAGAAATTATTAATTTGGCGGTTTTTACTCGTTGTTTCAGATGGTAAATGAAATCTTTTCTTCTCCCCCAAAACTTTCGATTGGGGTTTATCTTGCACATTGCTGTGAATAAAAGCCTTACTTCAATTATTGTACTACCTGCAGTCAATTCATAAAAGGCGTTAGTTATATGATTATTTATAATTCAGCTCTAGTTGGTGTAACATATTTTCTGTAAAATCATGAACCTTAACAAAAGTGGTGAGTCAGAAGTATCCTTATAAGATCACAACATCTAAAAAGGAGAACAAATGACTCACCAGGAAAATTATAACCTTTCAACAAGCAC
>DPKV01000081.1 GCA_003542325.1 Anaerolineaceae bacterium | reverse complement strand
GGATCTTGAATTGTTTAACTTCTCCGGATCGTAGAACGATTATACCATTGTAGAATTGATTAATGATATTGGAAAAAGCTGAAAATTGCAATTATTTATATGCCGGGATCCACGTGATTGAGCCGGCGTTCAAGGCGCTGTAACCTGTGATCGAAACGTTCCCGCCAGAATTGATATTCATAAGCGGGCATGGGTTTTTCAGTTAATATACCAATCGCAGTTGTTGTCCATTCATAGGCGTTTGCGATTTCTTTGACGCGATGTTCGTAATATTTCGCCAACTCTTCAAAAGCATAGAGTGCATGATGCTCAGCCGCTTCTTCCCATAAAGCGAGTGCGGCTGACCAATCCTCCTGGCGTTTGAGCAGATAGGCGTATCGCTGAACGGTATCCCAATAGAGGTCTTCCAGTAAATCCAATCCAAGCGCTTTTTGATAAAGCTGATCAGCCTGGTTGAAGTCACCCATGGACTCAAAAAATCGGGCCAGGGACACAATATCTTCAGCGTGTGAGATCTTGTCTGAGTGTGGATCGTAGAGCAGAAATGCCATATGGCTGAAGAGGCCGGCCAGGCTCAGAATATCGATCGCATTATGGTAAAAAATACCGGCCATGGGACGGGCATCCTGGGTTCTCAGAAATTCGAAGTACAACTCCGGGATCAAATAGCCGGGTACTTCTTCCTCACCTCGGGTGACGCCGAGGATCTCATTTTCAACATTGCCCAAAGTTCTGCTTTCCAATCGGATTTTCCACAACCGCCTTGCGAGGGGCAGAAGGTCAAAGTGGTCCACTCCGGTAAACGGAGTGGACATCCCCAGCAGCGTGTAGCGGGTATTTAACAGTGGGATGTCAAAGGATTTGCCATTATAGGTCACGACCGCCTGCATCCCATCCATGAACGCCGTCAAACCTGCCAGAAGGGCGGGTTCCTCACCGGGATGCCGCATGAAAAATTGAGCCAGTTTGAAACCCTCATCCGTGAACCGGCCCAGACCGACTTCAAAAGCATAGGTCCCCGTACCGCCGGCCAAACCGCTGGTTTCGGTATCCAGAAAGATCACGTTTTGAAGGTCTGAGAGAGAAAGCGGTTGCGCATCAGCCCATTGGCAGAGGGTTTCAAGGGGTTCTGACGGCCAAAGAGCCCGGATTCCATGGACGTAATCGGCCGGATAGAATTCCTCATGGCAGAAGACTTCGCCGTAGATCACTTCACAAAAGCGACCATCAACGACCTTCTCGATGGGGTGTTTCTGCTTGCGGGGCGAATTGATCTTCTTTTCTTTTCCCACCTGGACGCCCAGCGCTTTAAGTTGGTCCTCCAACGATTTCCAATCCATCATAGGCCCAGTAACGCTTTCAAGATCGCCAGTGTCTCTTCTTTGCCGCCTGAACCTTCTTCGCCGATTGGGCCGACACAAGAGGGACACCCATCTTCGCATTCACAGTAAGAAACGGTTTCATACGCCTGCTGCAGGAATTCCTGATGCAGACTGTAAAGGGTCTCGCTTAATCCCAATCCGCCTGGAATATTGTCAAACAGAACCACGGTTGGCAAACCCTCACCCAGAGTTGAATTTGGGTCGTAGTGGACGTCAATATCTTCCCCGTCACACATCAGCAGGAGCGGCGCAAGGCTGTGCAGGATGTAACTGAAGCCGGCCATCCCGCTGCGCACCCGGACACCGATTTCCGCCAGTTGATGGCAGGCGGGACAAAGCGTGATCAGGTTTTGAAGCTGGTTCGCAGCGTCAATGTTTATGAAATTGCGTAATGGTTGAAGATGGTGCACATGGAGAGGCTGGTCGTCACCGGCAGCCCCGCAAACCTGGCAGCGCTCTCCATCCCGGCGCAGGACCTGCTTTCGGATGGCGTCCCAATTTGGCCCGTAATCATTCGGTTCTGCATTCCACAAATTTTGGTCTTTGATTCGATCAACGGTGGTCTGGTCCAATGTGATCCAGTAACCGATGGTGTTTAGCAAGGTGGGTGGCAAACTGACTTCGCCGCTGCCGAGGAATTCGTGGGTGTACCATCTGATCTTTTTATACCCCGTGACCTGTTTTGTGACGAGAATCTCACCAAGCGCTTTGGCACCACCGGGAACCTGTTCCTCTTTCAGACGTGAGATTTCTTCCACCTGGGTGTTCGTCTTGGACTGGGTATAATAATCGATCAGCACCTGCTTAAGGTGCGCTGTCCCGGTCTCAAGGTTCAGGTCTTCAACGAGGTAGGATGTGCCTTCATGCAGATAGACGGCTTCGGGGTGAACCATCCAGTATGCGCTGTTCAGATCCACTTGCCCAATGGTTCTCGCTTTTGGGCCTTCCTGTGTGACGAGGGTGATCTGGTCAGGTGTGGCGTTCCGGAGGGAGATATCCCCGGCAGGATAGCGATCGGCCATCCAGAAATAACGGTCCGCCTGCTGGTGCAGTTCTCCTTTTTTTGAGAGCAATTCCAGAAAAGCCTGGATCTGATCTTTTGGAATTGCGCCAAACCCTTCATTGGCCTGAAAAGGAAGTTCGAAGGCGGCGCAACGAATGTGCTGGAGCAGGATCAAGAGGTTGTTGGGGGCAATCAAGGCGCGCTCCGGTGACTTGGCGAAGAAGTAATCAGGGT
>DPKV01000014.1 GCA_003542325.1 Anaerolineaceae bacterium | reverse complement strand
TATCGCAGCTTCCATCCCAACCACCGTTCTCAATGACCCATTCCTTGTCCATAATGGCACCCCAGTTATTGGCAATGGTTGCCAGGAAGGGGCCCCAGGGTTGGGCAAGAGTCATTGTGACCGTGCCGGCTTCGTCATCAGCAACGATTTTTTCTTTGACGGTTTCACAGGCAGCGACCAGAACAGCGGGATCGTTGGCCAAAAGTGATTCGCGGTCATCAGCCGAAGCAAAGTCGTCCACAATGGCTGTAATGTCATCCAGACCGACACCAAAGAAAGGCTCAGCCAGCAACCACTGCGGGGTTGAATATCCACCCTGCAGCAAGCCACGCTGGAAGGAATATGCCACGTCAGAGGCTGACAGATCGCCACCTTCATGGAATTTTACGCCATCGCGAATATTGAAGGTCCAGACGGTGCCATCATCAGAAACAGTCCATTCTTCTGCTAACTGAGGAACGAACTTATCAGTGTGGATGCCATCATAGAAGACAAGTGTTTCATAAACGTTCTGGAGGACTTCACCACTGGCTGTATCATAAGCAGCGGCAGGGTCCAACACGAGAGGGTCACCAATGCTTGCGTTTGTAATTGTGGTGGGATCAAATGCACCCTCACCGAGGCTAATGGTCTTATAAATGTCCCCGGAGAAAATCGGGTTCAAAACGCGGCCTTCAACCCATTTTTGCTCGTAACCATGGGAAGTCGCCAACACGACGGGAACACCAACGGCCTCATCGTAAAACAGCTGGTTGGCTTCCAGATAGATTTCGTGACGAAGAGCGGGGTCAGTCTCAGCTACACCGGCATCAAGGAGTGCTTTGAATTGAGCTTTAAGATCATCAGGAAGGTTCGCCCGACCACCATAGGTGCCTGTTGTATAAGGCTGATACCAGTTGTGCGGGTCATGGATATCTTCCAACCATCCAGCGACCAGCATGGGGGTCTTGTGAGCACGTTGAGCAGTCAGATAAGCGGGCCAGGGGAGACCAAGAACCTCAACCTGGAACTTTTCGTTAACCTCAGCAAGTCCAGCCTGAATGATCTCGGCATAGATTTGGCGGGTGCTATTGCCTGTGTTGTAGAGGATCTGCAACCGGAAGCCCATTTCCCAAATATCGTCGGGATCTTCGCCAGCGGGAATGCCATCACCATCGACATCAGCCAGCTTGAATTCTGCGGCTGATTTCTCCAGATCGTAGGTGTAAAAAGGGGCATCCAGATCGTAGCCGGGCATACCGGGGAGTGCAAGGCCTTTGGACTGAACAGCTTCGCCCATGAACACATCATCAATAACGACACTCCAGTCAAAAGCATATGCAAAGCCTTTACGGATATGCACGTCACTGAAAAATGTGGGGGGAATACCATTCCCGTCCAATTTATTTGAACCCATATAAGGATTAAAAGCTATATCCTCCTCTTCTGTCGGTTCAGCAACTGGCTCCTCAGTGGCTCCTGAAATCGGAGACTCTGTCTCAACAGGCGTTGAGGGGGTGCATGCCGCTAAAACCAGGCTTGCAACCATAACTATGGATAGTAACAAAAAGATTTTACGCATTTTTTTCTCCTCTATTAGAATTGATTTGTAACTCGACGGATTTAGTGCACCGGCCTATCCTTTATTCTGAATAGACACCTCCTTTTCAGAAATTTGTTTGTCGATTTTAAGACAAGCTGCAAAATGTCCTGGTCTGACTTCTACCAACTGCGGTTGTTCTTCAGAACAAAAGTTTTCGGCTATAGGACAACGCGTCCGAAAACGACAGCCCGAAGGCGGATTGGCTGGCGATGGTACATTTCCCTCAAGCACAATCCGTTGATGGGTTTCATAATATTCCGGTTCAGCTACCGGAATGGATGAAAGTAATGCTTGAGTATATGGATGCAAAGGGTTGTTATAAATTTCATAACGGTCCGCCAACTCCACGATAATGCCCAGATACATCACCGCCACACGGTCGCTGATATGACGCACCATGGAGAGGTCGTGGGCGATGAAAAGATACGTCAGATTCAATTCTTCTTGTAGGTCCTCGAGTAAGTTGACAATTTGGGCCTGAATAGATACATCCAGGGCGGAAATTGGCTCATCGCACACAATAAAAGAGGGATTCAACGCCAGTGAACGAGCGATCCCAATCCGCTGACGTTGACCGCCGGAAAACTCATGGGGATAACGACTGGAAAAATTCGGGTCCAATCGGACCAGTTTAAGCAGTTCAGCCACCCGTTCATTGACTGCCTTGCCTTTCTTGGCACCAAAAGCAATCAAAGGTTCTGCCACAATATCATGCAAAGTCATTCGAGGATTCAGACTAGCATAAGGATCCTGGAAAATCATCTGAATATCTTTGCGTTCTTTACGCATTTCTTCAGGTTTTAACTGGGTCAGATCCTTATCTTTAAAATAAACATGACCAGAGGTAGGTTTGTAGAGCTGTAGTATCGTCCGACCCGTGGTCGTTTTTCCACATCCGGATTCACCGACAAGCCCCAGAGTTTCACCCTGCTGAATTTCAAACGATACACCATCCACAGCACGCACAGCGCCAACTTGCCTATGAATGACGCCCTGATAAATGGGGAAATGCATCACTAAATCTTCAATTCGGACTAATGTTTCGTTTCCGATGCTCATTACCTTTCTCTCCCGGTCTTTGTGTTTACCCAACAAGCAACTTTGTGATTTTCGTTGTTGATCGGAATTAATGGCGGATTTTCCTGCCAGCAATGTTCTTTTACATAACTACAACGCGGCGCAAATGGACAGGATTTTGGTTTTTGGTAAAGTACAGGCGGCATACCTTCAATTGAATACAAACGTTGGCGGCCTTCCTTATTAATTTTTGGAAGACTATTGAGAAGGCCTATGGTATAAGGATGCAAAGGATTGGCATATAGTTCTTTTACCGGAGCATCCTCAATAAAGAACCCACCATACATGACCGCTACTCTGTGAGCAACACTAGCAACAACACCCAAGTCATGCGTGATCCAGATAATGGACATTCCCAATTCCTTTTGCAGCTTTATCACCAGTTCCACAATTTGTGCTTGGATCGTCACATCCAGAGCCGTTGTGGGTTCATCAGCAATTAGGATCTGGGGGATGCATGAAAGTGCCATGGCAATCATCACGCGCTGACGCATACCACCGGAATATTGATGAGGATAATCTTTAAGGCGATCAGCAGGCCTGGGGATACCCACCATCTCCAATAAATCTATCGATCGTTTTCGGGCCTCATCCTTCGTCATGTTTAAATGGAGAAGCAAGGGTTCAGCCATCTGCTTCCCGATGGTCATCACCGGGTTCAAAGATGTCATCGGGTCTTGAAAAACCATGCTGATATGTGCGCCTCTTATGGTGCGAATCTCACTATTATTCATTGAGAGTAAATCACCCCCAAAAAAGTCCGCTTTGCCGTTGACTATGTTCCCGGGCGGCGTTGGGATGAGTTGTAAAATCGAAAGCATTGTTACACTTTTTCCACAGCCACTTTCCCCCACAACTCCCAGCGTTTCACCTTCGTCAAGGGTCAGCGATACACCATTAACAGCATGGACCGTTCCTTCAGGTGTCGAAAATTGAGTTTCTAAATCCTGCACATTTAATAATGGGTTTGCCATATAAAAATCCTTAGATAAGGATAACAATGATAAGGTGTAAGGAATATTATAATTGAATCCACTGAAAAAACCAGAACATTAAGAGCCTGTTGCACAAACCTATAAA
>DPKV01000137.1:6570-23591 GCA_003542325.1 Anaerolineaceae bacterium | reverse complement strand
AGGCGATTGAAATGCGCGGCTTCAAGTACTTCGTCCAGGGCACGCCCGCTGAGCAGATGCCCGTGATCGTCCCGCGCATCTGCGGCGTTTGTTCCACGGCCCACCATGTCGCTTCGGTCAAAGCGCTGGAAGACCTGCTGGATGTCAAACCGCCGCAGCTCGCCAATGAGATCCGGGAACTCCTGCTCCTGGGGCAGTTGATCCAGAACCAGGCGACGTCCCTGTTCATCTTTACCATGCCGGACCGGGTCGGCACCAGCAGCATCTTCCATATGGACGGCAGGGAAGCGAACCCCGAACAGCAGCTCAGCCTTTCGCGACGGGCATTAAAAGTCCGGCAGATCGGCACAAACCTGATCACCCTGGCAGGCGGCCAGTTCATTCACCCCATCAAAGCGATCATCGGCGGCGTCACCAGCGGGATCAAACGGGAAGCGGCGGATAAGATGTTAACCGAGATGCAAGCACTTCTCCCCGTCGCCTGTGACCTGTTTGATGAATATTGGGCCATGTCCCTGACCATGAGAGAACGGATCGGCACCTGGGGTGACGATCAACCCGCCTATTACATTGCGTCCACGGGTCGAACGCGCCCAGAGCTTAACAATGAGACCATTCGCGTCCTGGGACCAGATGGTATTGAACGGGCCAGCTTCCCACCGCACCTGTTCCGGGACTACCTGGATTACCAGGAAACGGAATATTCCTACGCCGGTCAGACCAGCTACGGGGGCGAAGTGCTGCGGGCGAACAGCCTGGCCCGCATCAACCTGGCCCTGTCCATGGGAACACCCCGAGCCGACGAATATATGGAAAGATTGACCCACACCTTCGGCAAACCCGCCCATCCAATCCTGTTGTTCGACCTCTGCCGCGGGATCGAGCTGGTCTATGCTTTTGAACGGGCGATTGAAATGCTTTCCCATGACCTGGATTATGAGGATACATCCGTCCCCTACACCCTGAAAGACGGCGAAGGTTACGGCCTTGTGGAAGCGCCGCGCGGCCCCCTGATCCATCACTATACCGTTGAAAATGGGATCATCAAAGATGCGGAATTCATCATCCCCACCGTGCATAATATGCTGGCGATTGAACGCGCTTTGAAGGTGGCCGGGGACCGTTATATCACCCCGGATGGGATCAATATGGAATTGGAGAAGGCTGTCGGGCGGGTTGTGCGCGCTTTTGACCCCTGTATTGCCTGCGCCACACAGTAGGAACTTACGTAATATATTGCACCAACCCTCGCTTCCATGTAAGATTAATGGATGATTCCTGCCTGTTTCCCGGAGATGCCATGCCCCGTCACTTTTACAAATTCCTCCTCATCGGATTGCTGTTATTCCTGGCGGCTGTACCCGTCAATACCGCCCAGGCTGCGGACCAGGTCGTCGTGCGGTTTCCCATTGAAGAAGGCATGAAGCTTAACAGGTCCGCCATCCAGGCGGAGCGGATCATCGATTATGGCTCTTTCCTGTGGGCTGTAATGGACAGCCGGGACCTGGCGGCGTTGGAAGGCTCCGGAACCCCCTGCCAAACGATTGAAAATCCCTACACCCTCACGCTGGGGGGTCAGTCCTTTGACCCGCTGACCGGCACGCCCATGTTCAGCGCGGCCCTGTCCAGCAAGGAAAATTCCGGCGGCACAGGGCTCCACCTGGTGCAGTTCCACGGCCCGACCAAGGATGAATGGCTGGCCGATTTGGAAGCAGCCGGGCTGGAGATCATTCAATATATCCACCCCTTCACCTACGTCGTATGGGGAGAAACCAACGCCCTGGACCGCAGCCGGGCGCAGGAAGCCGTCCGCTGGACGGGGAATTACCTGCCGGCCTATGCTGTCTTACCTGAAAACCGGGCGCTCAGCAGCGATCCGATCCTCGTCCGTGCGGTCATCCTGCCCCAGGCCGGTTTGGAGGCGACCCTTGCGGAAATCGAAGCCCTCGGCGGGAAGCTGGTCAGTTCTTCCAGCGGCGCAGATCCCGTTTTTGACCTGGCGACCTTCCTGCTTCCGGGGAACCTGCTCAGCACGGCGGCAACCCTGACCGGGGTCTATACCATTTCACCCATGCCGATGGACGGCGGCGACCGCGGGGAGATGTCCAGCCAGATCAACGTGGGCAATGTTGACGGCTCCAACCTTGCCTATACAGGTTATGAGGACTGGTTGAGCAGTGTCGGCCTGTCGGGAGACGGTGTGATCATCGCCAATGTGGATAACGGAGTTGATATCACGCACCCCGATCTTGAAAACAGAATACTTCCATGTAATGGTATTTCCTGTGGTATAGGTGGACCAACAAGCTCAATTAATCCCGATCACGCTACTCACACAGCCGGGATCATGGCCGGGGACGGTTCCAGCGGTATCCGGGATGCCTTCGGTTTTCTACGTGGGCTGGGTATGGCTCCTGAAGCACGTCTTATCGAGCAATTATATTATCCCACCTATCAAGGTGAAGATGGCATGCTCACCCTGATGACCGATTCTTATACCAACGGTGCTGTGGTATCCGGTAACAGTTGGGGCCCCTCAGGAACCGCCCAGGGTTACGACGAAGATACCCGGCTGGTGGACGTTGGCGTGCGGGACGCTGATCCAGTCGCAACGGGCAACCAGCAGCTCAGCTATGTCCTTTCCATCATGAACGGCAACGGCGGTACATCCACCCAGGGCTCCCCGGACGAAGCGAAAAATACTTTCACCGTGGGGTCAACGGTAATGCAGCAAAGCAGCGGTGCCCAATATACAAACATCAACGATCTTTCGTATAACACCGCCCACGGTCCTGCCCTGGATGGCCGGACGATCCCCCACCTTGTAGCCCCCGGATGTAACGTCGATTCAACAGGTTTATCTGATGGATATGTCCTCAAATGCGGCACCAGCATGGCCTCCCCGCAGGTAACCGGTTCTGTGGCCCTGTTCATCGAATACTACCGCCAGTTATACAGCGCCGACCCCAGCCCGGCATTGGTCAAGGCCGCCTTTCTCCCGGTGGCGCACGACCTGGCAGGGAATCGAGATGCGGACGGCGGGATATTGGGGCACCCTTTTGATTCCAAACAGGGTTGGGGGAGGCTGGATGCCAATGCTGTTCTCAACCCAACACCCAATGTCACGGTGATCTACTACGACCAGGAGACCCTTTTCACTGAAACAGGACAAACATGGGTCTACCCCCTCAGCGATCTCGGAACGCCATATGATCTTCGGGCGATGCTGGTCTGGACGGATGCACCAGGAACCCCCAGCGGTGGTTCCACGCCAGCCTGGGTCAATGACCTTGATCTCTCCGTAACAATAGACTCGGATACATATTATGGGAACAATTTTTCCGAAAGTGGTTTATCCACCATTGGGGGCAGTCCAGATGCGATGAACAATACCGAAGGGATCTTTCTAAATTCCCAATCAGCTTCCTCTATCACTTTTACTATTTCGGCTGCTATCATTGCAGGTGACGGTGTGCCCAATAATGGAGATGGTACTGACCAGGATTTCGCTCTGGTGATATATCTCACTTTCAGTGATTCGGACGGAGACGGCATGCCGGATCAATGGGAAGTTGACAATGGGTTAAACCCCAACGATCCCGGTGATGCTGATGATGACCTCGATAACGACGGCTTGACCAACCTTGAGGAATACAACGAAAACACCGATCCCAACGATCCTGATTCAGACGATGACGGTATGCCCGATGGCTGGGAAGTGGACAACAGCTTGAACCCCAGCGATCCCGGTGATGCTGATGATGACCTCGATAACGACGGCCTGACCAACCTTGAGGAGTACATCGAAGGTACAGATCCCAACGATCCCGATTCGGATAATGACGGTATGCCCGATGGCTGGGAAGTGGATAACAGCTTGGACCCCAACAATCCCGATGATGCTAATGATGACCCGGATGAGGATGGAAAAACCAATTTAGAAGAATATTTGCTTGGAACCGATCCTAACCAATTCAACTATTATTTTCATTTTCCACTCTTCTTCCAGTGATATTTTTGTGCCTGCATGAGGGATTTTCCATCAAGTTCTTTTATTATCTTGGGTTTAATAAAAGAAACCTTCCTGCTATTCTGACTGTCAAATCAGTATGAAAAACAAACTCTTGCCTTTTTTATTCCTCACCTGTTTCACCCTTCTTCTATCCGGATGCAACTTGCCTCAAACGACAGGCTCTGATCCTGGAACCAACAGCCTGCGCCAAACTGAAATCGCCGGAATCCTCAATCCTGAGGGACTGATATCCGGCACTCAGGGTCCTCAGGATGAAACAAAGCCCGGATACATTCAGTATGTTACGCAACAGGGCGATACCCTTCCCGCACTCGCAGCCCGTTTTGGTGTGGCCATATCCGATATTCAGGCCGATCAGGAACTCCCGCCGACCAGCCTGCTGACCCCGGGGTTGTCCCTGTGGATTCCGGATATTCTTGAGGAAATGTTCCCCTATGACCTGCCCATCTTCCCCGACAGCGCCGTAACCTATGGCCCTTCGGTGGGGGATTTCAATGCAGCCAATTTTGCCTTTGCGGCGGGAGGTTTTCTCGCCGGTTACGTTGAAAACGTCAACGATCTGGAAATGACCGGACCGGATATCGTCCAGACGGTGGCCGTGGAAACCAGCACCAACCCCCGCCTGCTGTTAGCCTTGCTGGAGTACCGCTCCGGGTGGGTCTTCGGTTTTCCGGAAGGCGCAGCTACTGATCCCTATCCCCTCGGGTTTGGGGCTGGTGCGGATACCGGCCTCTATAAGGAACTGATGATTGCAGCCAAATTACTGGCACAGGGGTTTTATGGCTGGCGGGCGGGGACACTGACAGCCTTACCGTATCCGGATAGCGTCGATTCCCGACTTTCCCCCACCCTGAATGCGGGCAGCGTGGCGCTTATGCACCTCTTTGCAGCCTTCTATCCCCAGACCGAATGGGCTAACGCCTTATTCGGTGAGACCGGGTTCCTGGCTGCTTACACGGCGATCTTCGGTGATCCCTGGGCCAGAGCCGCTCTTGTGGAACCCTACCTGCCGGATGAGACACATCAGACTGAACTGACTCTGCCATTTGCAACAGGCGAATATTGGAGTCTAACTGGCGGGCCGCACATCTCCTGGCAGACCGGCACGCCGCGCGGCGCAGTCGATTTTGCACCCATCATCGATGAGGCGGCCTGTGCTGTTTCAGCCCGTTGGGCAACAGCCGCCGCACCGGGGCTGGTCGTCCGGTCGGAGCGGGGCGTGGTAGCCCTGGACCTGGATGGCGACGGCGATGAAGGCACCGGCTGGGTGTTGATCTACCAGCACATGGCTGCCGAAGGACGGGCTGCCGTCGGGACATGGCTGCAACAGGACTCTCCGGTCGGGCACCCCTCCTGCGAAGGCGGACAGGCCACCGGAACCCACCTGCACCTGGCGCGTAAGTTCAACGGCGAATGGGTCGGGGTTGGGGAACCGCTCCCGTTGGTCCTCAGCGGCTGGCTCGCGGTCGCCGGGGAAAGAAACTACGAGGGATTTTTAGTCAAAGGGGAAAATGTGGTCAGCGCCAGTCCGAATGGGGTCAGCGGGTCCAGCATCTCACGCGAAGAATAATCAAACCTGAAGTTGAAGTTCCCTGTCCCCCACCCAGGTAACCCCCTCAACTGGCCCAGCCTCGCCCAATAAACGCGGCAGCAGCCCGGCCAAAGCTTCCGGAGTGCCGCTGGTATGGAACTGCATCGCGCCGCCCTTTGCAGAAGGGTTCAGAAACCCATTTTGCTCCAGCAATCGCCGCACCTGGCGGGCAATGGCCGGCGCCGGGTCAATTGTGCGTACACCGGGGCCGGTGATGGATTCAATCAGGGGGATCACAAAGGGGTAATGGGTGCAGCCCATCACCACCGTGTCGATCCCGCCCGCCAGCATAGGCGCCAGTGCTCTTTCGAGAATTTGGCGGGGTTCAGGCCCGTCTAAATTTCCCTTCTCGATTTGCTCCACCAGACCGGGGCAGGCATCCTGATACAGCGTCACCCCACCTGCGAACCGTTCCACCACCGAAGCATACAGCTCTCCGCCAAAGGTGGTCGGTGTTGCCAGCACACCTACTTTGCCTGTGTGGGTCGTCTCGGCTGCGGGTTTGACGGCCGGTTCCATGCCAACGAAAGCCACATCCGGAAACTCCCGGCGCAGGTCGTGCAGGGCAGCAGCCGATGCCGTGTTACAGGCCACCACGATCAGCTTGGCGCCCTGGGCCAACAGATAGCGGGTGACTGCGCGGGAAAATTCCCGGATCTGCTCTTTATCACGCTGGCCGTAAGGGATATGCGCCTGGTCTCCCAGGTAAAGGATATCCTCGCAGGGCAGTTCCCGCCGCACGGCTCGCAGAACGGACAATCCGCCTACGCCGGAGTCGAAAATGCCGATGGGCTGCTGAGGGTTCATGGTTTCGCTCATGAGTGAAATTGTAACACGGTGCAGGTAATAGGGATCAGGAACCGGGGATTATGGGTACCCTTATAATGGCACTCTTTACCAGTGGATAACGCAGCGGCGTTGCATGCAACGTTGCCACGAAAAAATATTAAGTTGCATTACCCGCAACAACGAATCGATGGGCAGAATCATCAAAAATCGGCCCGCGTGTTGTCTAAAATTCCTGCTTGAAATTATTATTGGCCAGGTTCTCATGGCGGGCTGAAGCCCGCACTCCTTTTTCCCTAGCCTTTCCACTTGTTGGTACGCTCAAAACCGGAGTACGCCCTGCCCAATTCTTATTTGTGCAGGGTGCTCACCTCCTTTGTGCGCACCATTTCAATTCTCGGTGCGTTCAAAAGCGGAACGCACCCTACATTTAAATCGCGGACAAACCGGAAAAAATATAACATCAGCGCTTTTCAGGATTGCGGCCATTAACCCGCACTCCTGTTTATTATCCCCAGGCCGAATCGCTTTTTGGCTCTCGAAAAACCAGAGCGCCCACTACCAAATGCCTGGTTACCTAATATCTAATACCAAATCGCCTGATCCCTAGCTTTCCGTTCACCATTCACAACTCACCATTCACCATGCCCCAAAAATCAAATAAAGGCTGCCTGCATCTCAGCAAACAGCCTTTCACTCAGCGGCCACGGAACGTGGCCGGACACCCTTAAACTAAGCTGCGGCTTCTTCTTTTTTCTTCGGCTGGCCCAAAGGATAGGGTTTGAAGAGGAAGAAGGACACCACACACATCACCGCCACGATGGGGCCAATGAACAGGACTCCGCGCTCCCACCCCAGCAGCAGCGCCAGAACAGACCCGGCCAGGCTGCCGACGAACTGGTTGATCACACCCTGGACGGCGAAGAACATGCCGGCGCGGTCCTTGCCCGTTTCCTTCGCATCGGTGGCCGCAATCTGGGCCGGGAAGGCATAGGGGATGGTAAAGAAAACGCCAATCGAGAAACTGCCGATCCCGCCGGCGATGATCCCAACCATGATCGGGGAGAGGGGCAGGTTAAGCCCGGTCCAACCCAGGGGGAAGAGCAGCATCGCGAACGCGAAGACCAGCAAGGACAGCCGGAAGGCCCATTTGGCGCCTTTTTTCTTGCTGAGCCAGTTGAACAGGATCAACATGATCGGAACAGGCGCAAAGGCAGCCGCATTCATCATGCCCAACTGCGAATCGGTCAAGCCCATCATGTCCGCAGCCATAAAGGCGATCCCGCCCAGGAAGAACTGCAGCCCAAAATAGAACACCGCCACCGAACCCATGTAGATCCTGAAGGTGCGGTTAGCCAGGGTCAGCTTGACGCTTTCCCATAACGGCACATCCGCCGCCTGCTCGTGTAGCTCTCCCGGCGTGGTTTCCCCTTCCACGGTGGAAGATTCCTTGATGACCATGATGGGTCCAATGAAGGACAGAAAGACCGGGACCAGCATCCAGATCGTGCCCCGGACTCCGAAATGATCAAAAAGGATCGGCGCAACAACGTAAGTCAGGACATACCCGGCGGTGGCAAAGAAGGTCTGCCAGCTTGCCACCCGTACCCGGGATTGCTCGTCCGGGACGATCTCGGAAAGCGAAGCCAGATAGGGCACAATGATGAGTGTATGGAAGAAGAAATAAAGTGAGCTGACCACGGCGACAAAGATGGCATTTCCCCAATGCCCGTCGGCGCCAAGGCTGTTCCCCGAAAGAGGCGGATACCACAACAAAAGGAAACTAAGGATCGTGGGGATGAACCCCAGGACCATCAAAGGCCGTCGCCGGCCCCATTTACTCTTGAGGTTATCCGTCCAGGTGGCGATGGGGATATCCACCACGCCATCCAGAATGCGGGCAACTAACATCCCGACAGCATAGGCGCCCGCCGGTGCGAGGACCAGTGCCCCCGTTTCTACCCGGCTGAGGGCCGGCCGGTAATAATAGAGCAAATAGGCCATCACGATTTGATACATGAATCCTGGGCCGAAACTGCCCAATGCATAAATAGGTTCCTGCCAACGCTTTATGAGTTTCATAAGAAGGGTTCCTCCGATAAAAACTCAATCCATCAAAACAGTTTTGATGGTTTATGACTGGAAATAATCAAGCGCTTTGCGAACCGAACTGATATCACCTGCTGTTCCGGGCTGCACCTGGGCCATCGCCATTATGATTGTCTCCAGGCGCTGACATTCCGCCACAATCGCTTCCGAATTTAACGGGCGGGGTTTCTCCCCGGAAAACCGTTCAAAGTTCTTGAAATAGATCTTATCCAGAACATCTTCCGGCAGATGGATACCCTGGAATACAGCCTCTTTTCCGCCAAACAAAAAGCCCTGGTGAGACAGCCGGAATGATCCTTTCGTTTCCAGGAAGTTACGGACAACTTCGATGCGGGCCAGGCTTTCCTCCTGCTCAATACCGGCATTCCTGTCCCGCAGGAGCGCCCGGGCACCAATGTCTGTCCCATAAAGAATCCGGTCCTGATATTTAATGAAGAACGCCCTGGCCTTATCCGGATCAGACGCGAAATTAAAATACATCTCAATCCCCGGCGTCAGGTCCACATGCATGTTCGGGAACCGGTCAAAATACCCGGCCAACCGGTCCAATTGGGCGGAGAGGAAGAAGAAATGAGCGAAAGTCACATTCAAATCCGGGTGGCGTTCGAGGACATTCAAAATCTGGCTATATTGCACTTCGTTGTTGATGTAGGTCCCATCGCCATAAAACCAGTCCATTTCCCGCGCCCAGGCCGGGACTTTCTCCGCATCCCAAAATTCTTCCGGGTCATTGACGTGAAAGATTAAAGGCGTTTTCGTTTCCGCCATCTTCTCCCAATAAGGCGCATAAACCCGGGCATCAAAATCGGGAATCGGCAGCATTTTCCGCATCTGGACTTTCCCCTCAATCATTTTGATCCCATCGACACCCATTCCCAGCAGCACATCCACATAATGTGCGAAAGCTTCTCCGGCAATGTCCGGTGAAATGAAAAGGGGTGAGATATCCAGGCCGCCAAAGAGATAAATCCGGTCGGGGTAAGCCGCCTTCAGGAGCAACGCGTCCGGCACCAGGCTGAGCCTGGCTTCATCCGGCGTGCAAACGACTGCCAGCTTCTCAATCCCCGTTTCGTCCATGATTGCCATCAAAGAATCCTGATAGGAAAAATGCGCATAGTGGATATGTCCGTCAATGATCTTTCGTTTCTTCAATGTCACAGTTCCTCCTCTGACCTTGCGGGTTTCAATGATTCTGGCCGGTCATTGCCTGCCAGGTTTGGATCAGGGTGTTTACATTGCTCATGGCAAGCGGGGTATCCTCCCGGACATTGTCCACTGGGGAGAGGATAAACCCATCTGGGCCAAGGGCTTCCATGGCTGTCTGCACCTCGCGTTGAACGGCTCCGGGGGTACCCTGTTCCACCGTCAGGTGGCCGTTGACCCCGCCCCACAGGCAGACCTTCCCACCCAGGGTGCGCTTCGTTTCTGCAAGGTCGAATGCCTCCGGGTCAACGCCGATCAGCACATCCACGCCCGCTTCAGCGATCAGGCTGAGCAGCGGCATCGCCCTGGCGGTGATGATATAACCGAATTTCGCGCCGGCCTTGTGCGCCAGTTCGGCATCACAGGCCAGTTCCGGCAGGATCAGCTTCTTCCACATCCGCGGGGTGAAGAAATCCGTATTCTCGTACCAGGCCCGTTTGATATAACAATCAATACCGGCATCCAGCACAACGCTCATCCGCTTCCGGTTCCAATCCGCGATCATGGAGAGCAATTTTTGGATAAATTCGGGCCGGTCGTAAACGTCATACACCAGAGTCTCAAGGCCGTGAACCCAACCGATCATGTCCGCGCCGACGCCCCACCCACCGGTCAGCAATAAATCCCGCTCCCGGGCAAAAGCAATCGCAGGCTCGGATGCCTTACGGAAAGCAATAACTTCCTCCGGTTTCGGCGATTCCAAAAGGTATTGGAAAGCAGCCAGATCGCCTTCGTTTTCTACTATAAATTTACTGGATCGGGGAATGATAAAATCATCCAGAAAGGGAACATGGTCCCCCCAGCGCCAATCTTCCGTCTGCCGGACACGCGCCGTCAGATCGCCGGCGGGCGTATGGTAAGTCTTGACCATGACCGCCTCAGATTCACCCGCCGGATGAATGACTGCTTCTTCAATGGACACTTGCGGGTGAAAAGACACCGGCAATCCATGCAGGTTGTAATGGTCGTTTTGGATGAAGGGCGGCCGGGGCGGCACCATGACGAAAGCGTCCAATCCCAGGGCCAATTCACGCTCAATAAAGTCCAGATAATTATCCGCGCGCTGGTGCAGTGCGCCGAAGATCATGAAACTACAGGGGGGGTGGTCAAGTGTTTGGCAGCTCAGCGCTGCCAGCATGCGGTCACGTGATGAAATGGGATTTGGCATTGGATCCCTTTGCTGTGTTGAATATTAACCCATTATAGTGTTTCTTATTCCTTAATTTCAATAAGTATTTTTACAAGACGGAAAACTTTTAGAAATTAAGAAGGCCATTACCATGAACAATGGTCAACAGCAATCCAGATGGGATCCCCATTGCAAATTTATCGCTGTCAGCCGCGGTTCTTGAAACGATCCACCACAGCCATCAGGCTTGCGACATCATCCAGTCTCGCGCCGAGTTTGGCGCCCACCAGCCTCGGCAGTTTTCCGTCAATAGCGTCAGATGCTGCCAAAGTCTCCCGCAAGGGTGTTAACAGGTTCTCCCCCAGGACATCCCCGGGGTGACCAAAAACGATCACTTCCGGGTCCAGCATGGCAATCACCCATTCCAGAGCTTTCGCCAGGTAACGGGCAGATTCCCGGATGACATCCAAAGCGGTTTCATCCCCCGCGTTGACAGCCTGTACCAGTTCGTAAGGCCGAGGGGGAACCGGCCAGCGGCCCGGATGACGCAGGGTGGCAAGTTCCGCCATGCCCAGGCCGCTCGCAAAACCGGTCAGCGAACCGGAAGCGCCCAACCCGGCCGGGCCTCCCGACGCCATAACCATATTGCCAATCTCTCCCGCGGCATCATTCGCGCCATGGAAAACCATACTCCGGAGAACCAACCCCAGGGAGACAACGGGTTCCATATCCAGTAAAACCAGGTTCTCCAAACCGATCCCCGCGCCAAAATATGCCTCTGCGAGGGCGGCTGCCTGACTGCGGTGTTCAATAAACACCGGCAGGTTATAACGCACAGCCAGCCGTCCTTTGATCTGGGCGTCTTCCCAGGTGGGCAGGTCGGGTGGATTCTGGACGACGCCCTTAAGCAGGTTGACAGGCCCGCTGACTGCCAGAGAAATCACTTCCGGACTGTTCAATCCCTGGGCCCGGCAAACTTTGAGGAGCTTATCCGCCATCGAACAAATCGCATCAAAACCCTCCAAAAAGGGAATGTCCGCAGGCATCTCCATCTGCATCCGCTCGTACACCAGCCCATTCATATCGCCATAAACGGCGATCGCCTTGCTGCCCGTGATATTCAGTCCCAGGATTCGGGTTGTAATGCTGAGATCTTCAATGATTTCGTGGACGGGACGGGTGACCATAACGTAAACATCCTCTCGGGGTTATAACAAGTAAAGGGATTCCATTATACGTCAAACCGCCGAATTCCTTTAACCCTCATAAGCTATGACCCGGTCAGATGCGGTGGCTTCCCAAGAGACAATTTCAACCTTAAAAACCTCGCGAAGATAGCAGCAGCTATTGACATCTGGACATTCCGTATTATAATAGCCTGTAATACATTATTATACACTTGTCTATTATTAAACATCCAATTTTTTTCTGTCTTAATTCTTAAGGAAGGAATACAATGGCCAGACGATTAGATCGTCGCGTCTTACGCACGCGCAAATTACTCAGAGAAGCCATGATGGCGCTCATCATGGAAGATGGTTATGACGCCATTTCCATTCAGGACATTACGGATAAAGCCAATCTGGGAAGGGCAACCTTTTATTTGCATTTCAAAGACAAAGATGAACTGCTTGCGGAAGTCATGCAGGAGTTTCTGACCGAATTTGTCGGCCAGGTGCCGCAATTCACCCAAACCCAGTGGCGGCTCGAAGATACAAAAGCCATTATCAAGCTGTTTGATTTCGCATCCGAACATTACGACCTGTATCGCATCCTGATCATCGGCAGCGGTGGAATCACAGCCTCCCGTCAACTTCAATCCATGATCGCAAACAACATCAAGGACTGCATCCAAAAAGAGATTGTTGAACTGGGTGCACAACCCGTGATCCCCACCGATTTCATCGCCAATCATTTTGCAGGCTCGCTGCTGGCAACGATCTACTGGTGGCTCGATCAGGACCTGCCCTATACCGTTGAAGAAATGGCCGTCATGTTCCAAAAGGTCAACCAACTGGACCGTCAGACGTTAATGGGGCTGACTCCCCCCGAAGCCACCCCTGAAAGTGAGAAGGACAAGAAGAAGAAACAGCGAGAAAAAGAAAGATCCAATCCAAAGAAAGACCATAAAGAAACCGAAGCTGCGGCAGCAGATGCCTCCCGGGAAACTCCTGAAGAAGCGCCCAAGAAACCAACCAAAGAGGCGCCAAATAAGCCCGCCAAGGAAACCCAGGAAGAACCACCTGATACTGCGCCTGAGGAACCTAAAAAAGAATAAGGTCAAAATATGAACATCCTGCTGGTCTATCCCGAATTTCCTGATACATTTTGGAGTTTCAAGCACGCTCTAAAGTTCGTGATGAAGAAATCCTCATCCCCACCTTTGGGCTTACTCACTGTGGCAGCCATGCTGCCGGCCACCTGGGAAAAACGCCTGGTGGATATGAACGTGAGCAAACTCAAACCGGCAGATCTGGCCTGGGCGGATATGGTCTTTGTCAGCGCCATGGCTGTCCAGCGCGACTCTGTCCTGGATATTCTTCCCAAGATCAAAGCTGCCGGCAAGATCATCGTGGCGGGTGGGCCGTTATTCACTGCAGAGCCGGAAGCCTACCCTGATGTGGACCATCTGGTCCTCAATGAGGCCGAAATCCCCCTGCCGTTATTCCTTTCCGACCTGGGGCGCGGGAAACCGCAGCCGATCTATGCCACAGATGAATTTGCCGACCTCACCAAGACACCGGTGCCCTTATGGGAACTGATCGACCTGCGCTACTACGATTCACTCAGCCTGCAATTTACCCGCGGCTGCCCCTTCAACTGTGATTTTTGTAACGTCACCGCCCTGCTCGGACACAAGATGCGATTGAAGACCACCAAACAATTGATCACCGAACTGGACAAGATTTACGACCTTGGATGGCGGCGAGGAATCTTCATCGTTGATGATAACTTCATTGGTAATAAACGGGTCCTCAAAGAAGAAGTGCTGCCAGCAATGATCGATTGGCGGAAAGGCAAGAAAGGTTGCCTGTTCACAACCGAGGCTTCCGTCAATCTCTCAGATGATAATGAGTTGGTTGAGATGATGGTCAAAGCCGGTTTCTCACAGGTCTTTATTGGGATTGAGACACCGGATGATGTTGCCCTGGCGGAATGCTCCAAGAGCCAAAACCGCAACCGGGACCTGGTCAGTTCGGTCCAAAAACTCCAGCAAATGGGGCTCCAGGTGATGGGCGGATTCATTGTCGGCTTTGACTCGGATGATGAGACCATCTTCCAACGGATGATCGATTTTATCCAGAAAACCGGGATTGTTACCGCCATGGTTGGCCTCCTCCAGGCTCCCAACGGCACCCAGCTCTATCAACGGATGCTGCGGGAAGGTCGTATACGGACAGATTTTTCCGGCGACAATGTGGATGGCGAGACCAACATGATCCCCATGATGGAAATATCCAAACTTAAAGCAGGTTACCGTAAGATCCTTGATTCGATTTATTCTGCAAATGGTTTTTATGAAAGGGTCCGTACCTTTCTTAAGAATTACAGACCGCAGCGACAAAGCGTATCATTGCAGCCCAGTGAGATTGGAGCGCTTTTCAAATCCATTTTCGAAATCGGTTTCAAGAGTAAGGAACGAAAAGAGTACTGGCGGTTGTTCTTCTGGACCTTATTCCACTGCCCAAAGAAATTCCCCCTGGCGATCACTTTTACTATTTATGGGTATCACTTCCGCAAGGTGAATGAATTGCATGTGGCCTGATAGACTACTCAAGTAGATAATTAAAAGTAAAAGTAAACCCCGTCGTTTATAAATGACGGGGTTTACGTATATTACGGACTCGCTTTTAATCTGCCAAGCTAAACTGATCCAGATAATATATCTCGGGCCGAGCCGGGAGATAAACCATAAAACCATTGATTTGAGTCAGGTCGAGTCCATCATCCGGCGCGCTCCAGGGTTGCTGCGCTGAACGGACAAAATCCGTAAACGGCAAAGTCACCTGCCGCCAGCCTGTAAAATCATCCATCAACTCAGCTTCATACCGTTCATAAGAATCCCCTGCGCCGTACACCCGCACATAGTCGACGACCAGGGATTGCGGGAAAACCGTCTCCGTATCCGGTGATCCGGGCCAGTTCCCGCCCACCGCAAGGTTCAGCAACAAATAGAAGGGATGATCAAAGACCCACTCTCCCGGTACGTCCTCCCGGCGAACGGTGGCAAAAAGGCGGTCATCCACAAACCACCTGATCTCATCCGGCTCCCATTCCAGCGCGTATTCGTGAAAACCTGCCGAAAGGTCCAACCCCAGGTCCACACTTCCGCCCAGCCCATCCGCGCCGACATAGCCCGGCCCATGGGCGGTGCCGTAAATAACACCCGGTTCGCTGCCGATAAATTCCATAATATCCAGTTCGCCGGAAGCCGGCCAGGTTACCGCATCCGAATTGTTCCCCAACATCCAAAAGGCCGGCCACAAACCCACACCCTCCGGCAGCTTCATGGAGGCTTCCACCCGGCCGTAAGTAAACTCCAGCCGGTCCTGGGTCTTCAGCCTGGCGCTGGTGTATTCACAGGGACCGTACCAGCAGACCAGATCAGTGTCCGCGCCCAATTCACGGGCGGTGATCACCAGGTGTCCCTCCCCGTCCAATGCCAGGTTTTCCGGTTCAGCCGTGTAATATTCCAGCTCATTGTTCCCCCACCCGGTGATTCCCATGGTCAAGCCATCACCCATTTGCGGTTCCCAGCGTCCTGCCTCCGGCAAAACACCTTCCTCACCCTCAAACACATCCTCCCAAACCAAAGTCCAGTTGCCGGGCGCCAGTTCCCCAGTCCGCAGTCCGGGATTATTCCACAGCTCTACCGTGACAGTTTCTCCTGTGCCCGAGCCATAATACCAGAACGAAAACGCTTCCGCTGCGAACCAATCCTGAGGGTCACCATAACGCTTCGTCAGGGTCGCCTCCTCCGATTCCGCGTTGACCACCAGGACACCTTCTAATCCGGTTTGCTCCGGTAAAGCCAGATTTTTATCGGGCATCACATCCAGTACCCTGATCTCGTCGGCACCCTGAACGTTAAAGGTGTAGCTCTCCTCAATATCCATCAACATCGTCGGATCGTCAAGGTCATTGTCTTCAATGAAGATTAACACTGTGGTCAGCTCGCCCAGGGTGGCATTTTCCGCATCGGTGATAAAGAGAAAGAGGCTTTCGGTGTCTTCTGGTTTTGCATCATCTATCAGGGACAATTCAATCCCCTGTTGAATCTGGGCGGGTTCAAAGGTGATACTCCCTGATAGTGGTGAAAAATCTTTCCCTTCGACGGCCTCAATTTGCTGAACAGCATAACTTACAGTGACTGGCGCACTGCAAGGGTTCGTCAATTTGATCATAATCCCGACTTTATCCCCCTCAGCGACATACAGGACACTGGAATCAAAGGTCACGTACACCCGGTCCAGTCCGGCGATTTCCCCATAGAGCGCCACATCATCCAGGTAATAGGTGACACTTTCCGGTGAAGGGTTCACCACCCCGAACGCCCAACCATGCACTTCCGTCAGGGTGCGGCCATCCTGTGGTGCGCCGTTCCCTATATCCTTGCGATGAAATTTATTCCAGGGGACAAAGACCTGTTTCCAACCCGAATAATTGTCACGAAACGAATAGGACCAGACCTCCACATCATTCACCATCGAACCGGGATTGCGGTTCTCCTGAATTTCAAATAATAATTCGCTACCCGTATTTGAACCGTAAACCCAGAAGGTCACTCCCAGCCAGGTGCTCCAATCCATGGATGCCCAAACATCCCTACCAGGTCCCTCAAAGTTATGGGTGATTCCTCCCCACTCCGGAATAGTCCCGCTGACGACCAGCACCCGGTTATCGCCGGATTGCAGCGGCAAAGCATGGGGGTTATCCGCGGTGATCTGGCGGACACCCGCCATCATCGAAGCCGCCGGGTCTCCCCAGGTAATGAAACCCAGCCCAATCCCATACGCATCTTCACCGCTGAACAGCGATTCCGTCTCGAAATCATCCAGCAGATAGTGCCGGCTGTGGTCCTCACTCGCAGTCTGGATCGGTGTGGGTGTGGGTTGAGGCGTGATGGTCGGCGTGGGGATCGGCGTGATGGTGGCCGTCGGCACCGGGAG
>DPKV01000137.1:4952-6549 GCA_003542325.1 Anaerolineaceae bacterium | reverse complement strand
CACCGCCAGTGACGCAAGACGAAAGGCTTTTAGGGGATGAATTTGAGACATGCGGCTTCTCCTTCGAGGATGGCTCTTCGAGCCCGTGTATGAGTATATGTGATGTCTACCTTTATCTTATGTTGGACAACCAAAATTTCCATGTGAAATCCGGGAGAAGTGCATGGGAAATGAACCACCCTCATGCCGTATCAAGCTAACCCTGATATAATAAATCCCGGTGCGTTGTTCATCGTGCCGCATCGGACCCAGACCGAGAGGCCTGCCCCGTCCCGACGCGCATAATCGAACATCATTCCGATCCATATAATGAAGCTTGTGAACTCACTACTTTGACTTTTAACCTCGATTGTCTTAAAATTGGGTTTTGCACGTCGTGATAACAGGCACAAATTCAAGGAGCAAGGAAGGTCCCTTTCATGAAAGAGTATAAAACCGAATCGATTCGAAATATTGTCCTGGCCTCTCACAGCAGCGCCGGAAAAACCATGCTGGTTGAAGCCCTGGCAAATTTCACCGGCATCACAACCCGTATGGGTCAGGTTGAAGATGGCTCCACCATCTCCGACCATGACGATGAAGAAACCCGGCGCGGCATTTCTCTGTTCACCTCTGTGATTCCGCTCGAATATAAAGATAAGAAGCTGAATTTATTCGACACCCCCGGTTACACCGACTTCATCGGTGAGGTCATCTCGGCCATGAGTGTGGCGGATGGTGCCCTGATCCTGGTCGATTCGGTGGCGGGTATCGAGGTGGGTACAGAAATGGCGCTTCAATACAGCGAGCAGTTCAAGCTTCCAAAGATCATCCTCATCAACAAAATGGAACGTGACAACGCCAATTTCCAGAAAGCGTTCGATTCCATCCAGGAGCATACGGAAACCCGTCTGATCCCCCTCCAGTTACCCTGGGGTGAGAAATCAGCCTTCAAAGGCGTCATTGACCTGTTATCCATGAAAGCCTATGCGGGTGAGGGAAAAACCGGTGTGGAAATCCCGGATGAATTCAAAGCCCAGGCCGAAGAAGCCCATATGGCGCTGGTGGAAGCCGCTGCCGAGGGTGCGGACGACCTGCTGGAAAAATATTTCGAGAGCGGAGATTTGAGCGATCAGGAAATTATCCGCGGCCTTCGCAGCACTATCTGGGCCGGCAATTTTATCCCGGTGATGGTTGCTGCCGGCGTGCACAAAGTCGGTATCGCTCCCCTGCTGGATGCGCTCTGCAACCTGATGCCTTCTCCTGCGGATGTTGAACCTGCTGTCGCCAAAACACCCAAGGGCGAAGAAATTGCCCTGTCCCCCAAAGATGACGGCCCATTGGCTGCTTATGTTTGGAAAACCACGGCAGACCCCTTTGTTGGCAAGCAGACCTTCTTCCGGGTTTACTCCGGCAAGATGGTCGCAGATGAACGGGTTTGGAACGCCAATAAAGATGAAGAGGAACGATTGGCCGGGATGCAGATCCCGCAGGGAAAAGATGGAATCCCAACCCCCGTCGTTCATGCAGGCGATATCGGTCTGGTTGCCAAATTAAGCGTCACCACCACCGGTGATACGCTGTGCGCCAAAGACAAACCGATGACCCTCCCCACACC
>DPKV01000137.1:0-4906 GCA_003542325.1 Anaerolineaceae bacterium | reverse complement strand
GAACCCGCCACCCGGCAGACCATTCTGCAGGGCATGGGCGATCAACACATTGATGTGGCGATCCGCCGGGCCGAAAACAAATTCCAACTCGGTCTGGACACGACCGAACCCAAAGTGCCTTACGAAGAGCATATCTCACGGGAAAACTCCGCCATGTACCGGCATAAGAAACAGACCGGCGGCGCAGGCCAATTCGGCGAAGTCCACCTGACGGTCTCCCCCATTGAAGGCGAGGATTTCGAGTTCAGCAACGATGTGGTTGGCGGTTCAATCTCCAACAACTACATGGCCTCCATTGAAAAAGGGATCCGGAACGTGATGAAGGAAGGCGTCGTCGCCGGCTATCCCGTTCACAACGTCAAGGTTTCTGTTTATGACGGCAAGGAACACCCCGTCGACTCCAAACCGATCGCATTTGAAATCGCCGGCCGGGAAGCCTTCAAACTGGCTTTCAAGGGTGCGGGCGCCGTCCTGTTCGAGCCGATCATGCGAGCAGAGATTATCGTTCCCGAAGCCAACATGGGGGATGTGCTGGGCGATATGAACTCCCGCCGGGCCCGTGTGCAGGGGATGGACACCCAAAAAGGCCGCTCCACGGTGACAGCCAATGTGCCGCTGGCGGAAATGCTCCGCTACACCACCATTCTCCGCTCCATGACGGGCGGCCGCGGCTATTTCACCATGGCGTTTGACCATTACGAAATGGTCCCGCAGCACCTGGCGCAGGAAATCATTGACGCCAAGAAGCGTGATGATGAGGAAAAAGAAGAGTAAAATCCTTCTTCCATTGATTTCAAAAAGCCGTCCCAATTGGGGCGGCTTTATTTGATTAAAGCACCAAATACTTTTCGATAAAAAAGTCTTTTGCAAAGTGTCAGATATTACCCCATCCTCAGTCCTTCCCCTGGAATCAGGGGAAGGATGCCTGCAAACGGAGTGTAGCAGGCAGGATAGGGTATTGTTTCCAATAACTCAAATTCAACACTCCCTGATAAAATACCCCTATGAGTAATAATTCATGGATCTTCATCTCCCCCCACTTTGACGATGTCGTGCTTTCCTGCGGTGCGCTGGTTTGGGAGCTGAGTCGTCAAAACAACCTCGTTGAAATCTGGACGATCATGGGCGGGTACCCGTCCGACGAGGCCTTTTCCCCGTTTGCGGATATGATGCATCAAGGCTGGGGGCTGACCGGCGAGGCAGTGGTCAGCAACCGCCGTGAGGAAGACCAGGCCGCGTGTGCCATCCTTGGCGCGCAGCATCGTCACTGGCATTGGCCGGATGTCATTTATCGGCGCGACCCACAAACCAACGCCTACGCCGTCAACAACAATACGGAACTCTTCGGCAACACGCCCGATAATGACCTGGTGAAAAATATCGCCATCGAACTGACGGAAGCTCTGCCGGTTGATGCGCTCATCATCCTGCCGATCGGACTGGGCGGGCATGTTGATCACCGAACCGTCGTTCAGGCAGGGCAGCTCCTGGGCGGGAAAAAACATTATTATGCGGACTATCCCTACATTCTGACCGACTTTGATAATCCGCTGCTGGTGGAAAAACGCTACCAACCCATCCCACACCTCCTCGGTCCGGAAGCTTTGGAAGCCTGGCAGGACGCCATTCTGTGTTACGAATCACAGGTCGGTGAGTTCTGGCGGGATGAAACCGAAACCCGCCTGGCCTTGCGGAATTACCTGGCAGGCGGCGGGGGCAGGCTGTGGCACTGATCTGTTCAAGGTAAAAATAAATCCGTCGTTTGCTATAGGGACCTTAATATGTTAATATTTAGGTTGTAGATGGGAATAAATGTCATTTTAATCAATGATCAAATAAAGGAGAAAAAAATGAAACCACAGGCACCTAAGCAAATAACTCTAATCATCGCGATCATTTTATGGGTAATCGGTGTATTATCCACTGTCCTTGGTGTATTTTCCCTACCCAACGATCTGGGACTCTGGTCATTAATTGTGGCCGGCTTGCTTCTGATCCTTGGCTGCCTTATCAAAGGCATATAGTCGAATCTACCCAAATAACTCTTGTTAGTGAGCTTTCTTCCAAATCAGTAAGCGCCGTAAAAAAGTATTTACTATTTTGCACCCTGCACTATCCTCGGGATATTCAGGGTGCATTTATTTTCCCCATCAAACTAAAACTGGATCGGGTTCTCTTCACCCTTAAGCAACCGTCCAATGTTGGCCCTGTGTGTGACCCAGATGATTCCACAAAGCACAACGCCAAATAAAATAAACCAGATCACATGATATTTCAACCAAAAAGCAAGCGGAAACAATAAAGCGACACCTAAATTTACAAGGCTCATCAATTTGACGGCTTTGACAATCGCAAACCAAAAAACAAGAAAAGCCAGGAAATACGGCAGGCCAAAATATGCGCCGAGGATCCCAAAGATGGTGGCAACTCCCTTGCCGCCTTTAAACTTCAACCAGATTGGAAAAATATGCCCAAGGACCGGCATGATCGACACCAACATCACCAGACTGTCCTGAGTAAAAAGGGAACGGGCGAGCAGAGCCGGCAGGAAACTTTTCGTAAAATCCAGAACTCCCACCAGCGCGCCCAGTTTCCACCCCAGGTTGCGGGTGATGTTCGTTGCGCCGATATTGCCGCTCCCCACCTCGCGGATATTAATGCCCCGGGCCCGGGCCACCAACAACCCAAACGGAATGGAACCAATAAAATAAGCTACAATACATGCGATCAATGCCATCAGTGTTATATTCATCACCGTGTTTAACCAGTAAGGCGCAAATTAGTTACTGCGGCGAGTGAACAAACACAGCCTTTCTATTTCTCCATCAAGACTTTTGTTTCAAACGCGTTAAACTGATTAACAAGCCAATCACACCCCAAAGCAGCAGGTAAAGGATATTCATTAAGTCCGTGATGGGTTTGCCATTGAGCATAAAATCTATCCCCATAGTTTGTTTGAAATTTTGGATCGTGACTGAGTCCGCCCCCGAGAACACAGTTTCGATAGGTCCTTCCATCAATATTTTTCGGAACATGGCTGCAGAGTGTGAGAAGGGGAAAACCATTACAACTTTTTGAAAAACGCTTGACAATTCACCAATTGGAATCAGGGTACCGGTCAGGAAGCCAATCAATGTCCCTAAAATGGAGTTAAACAGCGAATAACCGCTTAAGCTTCTAAAGAATAGCGAAATACAAAACAGAATCAGGGTGGCAGACAAAGTATTGAGGACAATTTTAAACAAGAGTTCCATTGTAGCCCCAAAGGAGAGCAAGGCTCCACCTAATGAAACAATATAAATATCTGTGGCAAGGAAAGCGATCACAGAAAGAATGAATGTGACCAAAAAGGTGCTCAGCACATAGCCGCCAATGATCTGCAATCTGGAAAGCGGCGTCATGATGAGGTCTTCGTAAGTTCCTTTTTCCTTATCCACCAGCATAGCAGACAGCGACCCTAAAGAAGCATTAACAGGGAGAATTGCCAAAACACCGGACATCACCCAAGACCCTGTCAAAAGGTTAATACCAGGGAAGTCTGAAAGCTCGTTAAAAGTTACCCGGCCCAGAAATAGAATGTACAGACCCAGCACAATTAACGTGCTCAAAAGTGAGAACAATACAACCGTTTTATCTTTAAAAAACAATTTCAAATTACGCTGAATGAGAGTTATCATACCTTTTATGCCTCCCTTAAAATGCTCATAAAGGCATCATCCATAGTGCCTTGTTTAACCTCGTAAGATTCAATCAATTCGTGACAATCATTGACAATTGAAATAGACTCTCTTGTGTTTTTCAGTGGAATGAAAAACGTATCTTCCTCAAATTTATAAGCTCTGTTTTGGCGCTTAAGCTTAACTTCAAGTGCTTCCTTATCCTTTGTATGGATGATGAGGAAGTTGTGGCTATAACGATCTTTGATCTCATTTGGTTTGCCTGTGACCTGTACACGGCCTTCGTTGAGTACTACGACGTGATCCGAAGCGTTGGTTTCTTCCAGATAATGCGTAGTTAAAAGAATTGTGACAGCCTCTTCATTTCGCAGGTCAGTGACCATTTGCCAAATCTTAGTGCGGCTTTCTGGATCCAGCCCAGTGGTGGGTTCATCTAAGAGCAAAATTTGTGGTGAATGGATCAAAGCTCTGGCAATATCAATCTTCCGTTTCTCACCCCCGGAAAGCGTACCATACTTTCTCTCGACCAGCTCCGCAGCACCGGTGACGGCAAGCAATTTGGCGATCCGCTCTTCCAGCATTGCTTTAGACAAGCCATAGAGCCTGCCACGGATCTCCAAATTCTCTCGAACAGTGAGCACAGAATCTAACCGGTTATTTTGAAAAACCACGCCCAACATTTTCCGGATGATCTGATCCTCTTGCCCAACACGGTGCCCATAAATCTCTACACTACCGGCATCCATACTGAGGATCGTGCACAGCATACTGATCGTGGTGGTCTTCCCACTACCATTAGGCCCAAGCAGGGAAAAGAATTCCCCTTCTCGAATAGAAAAACTAATTCCTTTAACAGCTTCAATGGGGCCATAACTCTTCTTGAGGTCTCTCACCTTAATTATTTCGCCGCCGTTCATATTACTTCCTCCTTTGAAAGTGCCTTAGCGATCTAACTGAAGCCGTTATATGCCAGATTGCTTGATGTGGCGGATGCGCCTCTGATGAATGAAATCCCAGTCCTCTTTTCCTGTTAAAAACATACCGGAAAGGTCGGATCAACCCTTGGTTTTGAGAAACTTAATTTGAACACTTTACTGGCCAGTCAAACTCGAATTTTAGAGTATCCCTCCTCTGAATTTTGACAAATTGTTCATGCTCCTGAATATATTTTATTCGAGGGGATATGGGATGTCAAGCGATCGGTGTGTCAGGGCAAAGTAGTAATGTCC
>DPKV01000156.1 GCA_003542325.1 Anaerolineaceae bacterium | reverse complement strand
CATCATCCTCAAGTTTGAACATGGCTACAACCAGGATGTGGGTGAAGGCGGTAACCTGCTTTCCGTAGGTCAAAAACAGTTGGTCAGCATAGCTCGTGCCATCCTCGCCAAGCCGGAAATCTTCATCATGGACGAGGCAACAAGCTCTGTGGATACCCTGACCGAAGCCCTGATCCAACAGGGTATGGACCAGCTCATGGCTGGCCGCACATCATTTGTCATCGCCCACCGCCTCTCAACGATCAAACGCGCTGATAAGATCATCGTGATTGAAGATGGACAGATTAAGGAAATGGGCACCCACCGGGAACTGATCCATAAAAAGGGAAAATACTACAGCCTCTATCCCCAGCAGTTCCGGCAGGAGCTGGAAGCGCAATACGATATTTTTAACCAGCCCGCCTCCACCGAAACAGCATAATTCTGATAAAAATAGATTTGCAGCCTTCCCATTATTCTGCTATGATGGGGAGGCTGTTTTCCTGGTGAGATTGGATGATACGAGTGCGGATAAGTAGAATTGAAAATCGCCCGCTAAAGGTCACAAGTCCGGAGGGCGAGATCTTGCAGGAGATACTTGGCCATCAGGCTGGCAGAGCCAAATCCCACAGCCTGGCAGAGGTCACCATCCCGTCCGGTATGTCATCCGCACCCCACTTTCATCAATTTTCCGAAGAATCTTACCTGATCCTTTCTGGTGAAGCTGAAATGTATATAAATCAGGTTCAAATCCATTTAGCAACCGGGGATGCAATTCTGATCCAACCCGGAGAGACCCACCAAATCATCAATCAGGGTCATGATGACCTCGTTTTCCTGGCCGTTTGCGCTCCCGCCTGGCATCCTGACGATAATTTCCCAACCCAAAAAGCCTAATCAATATGAAATTTGCCGTAAACTACTCCAACCCCCTGATCCGGTTGATCAAAGATAATGTTATCCAAATTGACCTGATTAAATGCCCGGATTGGGAAGGTATGTTGAAAGAAGCCAGGCCATACGGCCCGATAACGATCCATTATGATATCCATATCGGTCTTGGAGAAATCCGAAACCTGGACATGGATCGTATTCGCTGCTTCATGAAGCAAACAGCCACACCCCACGTTAATGCCCACCTGGTAACGCCCCGAAACTTCAATTCTGTTGACCCTGTTGAAGTTCAAAAAATCAACCAGCTATGGCGTGAAGAACTCGCCATTCTCGTGGATAGTTTTGGGGCTGATAACGTGACACTGGAACATTATCCTTTTACAACCGCGACGCCATTTCTGCGTACCGCAACGGACTCATCCATCTTCTCCCAGGTCATCCACGATGCAGGCTGCCAACTTCTGCTGGATTTGGCGCACGCACAAATCACAGCGGACACATTGGGGTTGGAAGCAAAGGATTATATTGCCGCGCTGCCGCTGGAACGGCTAACAGAGATGCACATCACCGGCATTAAAATGCATGGCGGTGTATTGACTGACCACTTCGAAATGGACGATGGTTCCTGGGAAATCCTGGCGTGGGCGCTTAACAACATTCAAAAAGGGTTCTGGCACAAACCACAGATCGTGGCGTTCGAATACGGCGGCGTTGGCGATACGTTTGTCTGGCGGACGGATTACAATCATCTTAAAAGCCAGATTCCAAGATTGATGGCAATGGTTCATAGTGTGGGATAATGGCCGATTTGATTCACAAATAAAATCACTGGCTTGTACCGCTTCCATTGTTCTTCATCCGGAGTATGCGGCATTCATTGGACTGGAAGTGTTTTCGCAGGTAAACTTTAATATTTACTTTCATCTTCTTTTTTTATATAATAATCACAAACATTGAACTTAATGTCTTCTGTCAAACCCTCTACCCAGATACATAAATTTCTTCCGCCAGACGTAGCCCCAGGATCACTTCCTGACCGTTGATCAGGACGCCAACGGTCTCATTAAAGGGCAGTATCTCTCGAACGTGCAGCACCGCTCCAGGAATAAGGCCCTTTGATTCGAGGAAGGTCATCATTTCATAGTTTCCCTCAAGTTTTTCGTGAATGCGCATCAAAGTCACTTCCTGTCCCGGGGACGCTTCTGAAAGAGGCAGCCAATGTTGAACTTCCCCTTCGAAACCGGGTAAAGGATTGCCATGAGGGCAAACCCGCGGTCCATCCATTTCGACCCGGATCCGGTCTGCTACCTCCGCTGAAAGTGTATGCTCAATGTGATGCGCTTCACGATGAAGTTCAGATAAAGGCAATTTCAACATCCTGGAGAGTATCCACTCGGTCAGCATATGGCGTTTGATGACACTCATTGCTGCCGCTTGACCCACCTCAGTGAGAAATATTTCCTTCTCTGAGGTTAAAGACACCCAGCCATCTCGCTGCATTCGCCTCAAGGTTGCTGTTACAGTAGGTGGGGAAACATCCAAAGACTCGGCCAAACGGGCTGCAATCACCCGTTCTCCGTCCCGATTGCGTGTATAGATCACGCCGAGGTAGTCTTCAATGGTTGCACTCGGTCGATTTGGGTTCATGGCAGTTCCATTCACTGGCAGATTAAATCCATTTTATCATTCAAAAACTTGACGTCAATCCGGATAATTACTAGTTCATAAAAGGTATTACAAATCGCCATAAAGATATTCTATTTTATTGTTTTTTAAGGTAATATTAGTTAATCAAAGAAAGAAGGTAAATAAAATGGCTACTTTAGGTCAGAAATTACGAGAATTACGTCATCAAAAAGGCTACAAATTAAACGAGGTCGCCGAAGGTGCAGATCTGTCAATTTCCTTTATTTCCCTTATCGAACGTGATAAGGCGTCCATCTCTGTTGAGAACCTGCAAAAACTGGCAGTTTTCTACAACGTCCGCCTGTTCCAGATTTTCCAGGACATTGAAGAGGAAAACGAGTTCATCGTTCGGAACCAGCAAACAGTAAAACTGAGTGATTATGTCAATCCCTCCATCCCCACCCTGTTCTTACTGTCGCCTGAGGACAATCCGTCCTTCACATCACTGCTGGCCTTCCTCCCCTCAGGCGCAAAACGCGAGGAAATCCAACTGCAAAAAGGTGAAGCTTTTGTCCATGTCAGGGAAGGCTTGCTGGAAATTGAGCTCCCGAACAAAAAACCGGTATTCCTCCAGTCTGGCGACTCTGCCCATTTGACCAGCTTCAAAGGCACTTTCCTGAGAAGCGCGGACGAAAATGCACCGGCAAAGCTTCTGATTGTAGCATCTGCGACGACTCAGTTCTCAGATCGACAAGGGAACTCGCTTAAATTCCATCAAATCTCGGACTAGCCCTGCTGGTTACCTGCATTAATTTACCTGTATTTTCCAAACACAGGCATTTTCGCCTGGGAAATACAGGTTTTATTTTACTAAGGATGCGGAATCACTGGACTATACACAGTTAGAAATTGGCATTTGACAACTCATCAATAGTATTGTATAATTTAGATATGATTTGTCATGTTTCCTTATGAAATTGGAAACCAAACACTACAAACCAAGTGACAAACCTCCAATATTTCTCTCCCTCAAGGAAAACCGCTCGCAAAGGGCGGTTTTTTTCTTTACCGAAAAATTGACGATTATTTTACCATCACCTTGTTTCATTGAAAACCACGCCCACAAAACAGTTAACTGAGGGAAATCAGGGAAAAATTATGAGAACGCAGGCAGACGTCGTATAATTCACAACCATGAGACTCCTGCTCCGATTCGCTAAAAAATATTCCTGGGCATTGGCAATTACCATTCTAAGTATGTTATTGCTGGTCGCCGCACAATTACTTATCCCCTGGTTGATCCGAACGTTAATATCCCTCGTGACGAACGACACGCTTTCAACTGCAACCATGAATACCGTCAGTCGATTGACAATGATCGCATTGGTGACATTTATCGGCCGCGGGATCGTGCAGTTCCTGCGAAGCTATATGGCGCATATCGCTGGTTGGGGTGTTGTCTCCGATTCCCGAAAATTCGTCTATGAACACCTTCAACAGCTCTCTCTTCGGTTTTATGAGGATAAACAGACCGGTCAACTGATGTCCCGGGTCGTCAATGACACCGACCTTTTTGAACGGATGATCGCTCATGCCATCCCGGATGTACTGGTCAATATCATCACATTCATTGGCATCACCATCGTCCTATCCTCTCTCAACTGGAGGCTGACCCTTTACAGCATGGCGCCCATCCCTCTGGTGATCCTCGCACTTTTGGGATTCTCCAAGTTTGTCCGGCCTGCCTTTCGTAAGCGCCAGAAAGAAGTCGGCGAATTATTTGCCATTCTGAATGACAGCATCGCCGGCGTACGGGAAATTAAAGCTTTCAATCGCGAAAGCGATCAATATGAACGTGTAGAATTGGGTATTGAACGTTACCGGCTTTCGTTGATGAACGCCTTACGGTTGATGGCGATCTTCCAACCGTTCATTGATTTCTCCACCTCATTAGGCCAGCTGATCGTCATTTTTTTTGGCGGACGTATGGCTCTGCAGGGGATTCTGCCTTTGGCGGATTTGGTCGCCTTTTTCCTTTACCTTGAAATGTTCTACCAGCCGATTCGCGCACTGGGGATGTCCTGGGAACAGATCCAGGAAGCCATGGCCGGGTTTGACCGGGTTTCCGAATTACTCGCCGAGGAACCTGAGGTGACCAATCCCGCCAATCCTGTTAACCTTCCCTCCCCACTGGAAGGATCGCTGTCTCTGGAAAATGTCAGTTTTCACTATGTGGACGGTGAAAGCGTATTGCAGGGGATCAATCTGGAAATTCCTTCTTCAAATGTGGTCGCCCTTGTCGGCCCGACCGGTGTGGGAAAATCAACGCTTGTCAGCCTGATCCCCCGTTTCTACGA
>DPKV01000198.1 GCA_003542325.1 Anaerolineaceae bacterium | reverse complement strand
GGGCATCGGGCAGCCAGATATGGAGCGGGAAAATCGCCATCTTCACACTGAAACCGATCAAAAATAAAGCCGTTAGTGTGGTCTGCATGGACAAAGGCAGCGTCCCAGCTTTTTCCACAAGCCCATTGATACTGGATGTCCCCAGGTTGACAGTGAGCATGATCAACCCCACCAGCACGATCAACGAACCCAAATGCGTGATGATGAAGTACTTCAACGACACCCTGCCGCGCTGTTCTCCATGTCCCCAAATTAAGATCAACAGAACTGAAGCTAACAGCATCAATTCCCAAAAAATATAAAACACGAAGACATCTTCAGCCAGTGTTGTCCCGGACATGCCAAGGCTGAACAGGACCAGCAGCGCATAATAATAATTACTGGATCTCTCACCCGTATCCTCCCCCAAGGAATAAATGATGGCAACCAGAGTGACCAGGATCTCTGTGACCAGGAAGACCAAAGACAACCCATTGAGTTCCAGGCTGAAATTTATCTCCAGATTGGCAATCCAGGTCAGGGAGAACTGAATGGCTTCCGAATGCCGCAATTCAGGCAGCAAAAGGCACGTGATCAGCAGTGCCAAGCCTTCACCGATCAGCGCAACAATCGCGGCCTGTTTTTTATTGGCGTTCTGCCAGAACAATAAAACCAATACACCTGTCACCGGCAGGGCAAGCACACCCAACAGCATTATTGACGAAGTCATCATCACATCAACCTCCCTGCAAAATATACAGAAAACCCAGAATGACCAACATCAGGATCGGGATCCAGGCCAGGTCACGACGCAACGGCCGGGACTGAATTTCCTGTTCGCGTTCATCCACAGATTGCATTACATCCTCAGTCCATATAACCACTTTCTGGTCAGCGTTGTTTTCGAACCCACGCAACCACCCTGCTGAAACCTTTGTCAATATTGTTCCCAGACCGGTCCAAGTCCGGTCAAATCCCATTTCAAAGTTCCGCTGCGTCCAGCCTGCTGCTTTTCCAAACAACGCAGCCAGATTTTCTAAACCTTGAGATAAAACGTTGATCTCCACTTTTTGATGGAGTCCATTGACCAGGCGGGTAAAGCAGTCCATCAGGCGAACCACACCCCGTGAAAACAGATTTATCTCAAAAACCTGATAAAACTTTTCCGCCCAGGGCATCAACATCCCAGAACCAGGTTTCAACACCTGTGCTTCAACACCTTCACCCGTCTCAGCCCGCCTTGCAAGGAGTTGATCCCAAACGCTAACACACACGGAAAGACCGATCCACGCCCATCTGCCCAAGGGTGAAAAAACCTCCCAATGCAGTACCAGTACAGTCAAGTTCATCATGACGGGGAAGAAATCGATTAATCGCTTTTTCTGACCTTTGGGGTTCCTCTCCTGCAGGTACACGATAAACCGATACAAAATCAATCCCAGGAAATAATCCCGCAGTAATTTCCCGGAGCCGCTGGCTGCAATCAGCAGAACAAACGAGTTGAGGATACTCCCCATCCGAACGAACCGTGGATGAACCCGTTTTTCCAGGAAACCAGCTGCGATCTGACTCACTATCAGAACGGCCGCAAAAACCGGCAATCCAATCCGGAAAAGAGGTATGGACGCCAGGACCGGATAGATTCGGTAAAGTAAATACATCCCCAAACCGGGCATGAGAAAACCAGGGATCCAAACTCCGGGAGAATTTTTGATGGACCAGGCCTGTTTTTGCCAATCCATGAAGGGGATTACACCCATTTTTACCATCCCGGCAAAGATGAATCCTGCCGCAATCCAACTCCGCCGTGGTAACGGGAGTGCAATAGCAGCATCCACCATCTCAGGGATCGCCAGCGTACCGGATTCGGGCAGAATCATCAAAATCGACGCCAGGAGACCCATATCACCGATTCGCAGCGTCAGGAAGATATTTTTAAAACGATGATAATCTTCCCGGTCAAAGGATAGACAAGCTGCCAAAGCCGCCAATAATCCTACAGCTTCCAAAGCCATATAGCGGATCATGAACTGGTTACTGAAAAAAGCAAGAACACCAAAACTCAGGCTAAACGCAAGAAGCACTCTTTCGGATCGTAATAAGCTTCGTTCCTGTCGCACCCGGTTGACGTGAAGCAGCACACCCAATCCGACCACCAGCAGAGCGTAGAGCACCACAGCCGTCATCGAAATGCTTAACGAAACCCATTCACCTAAGAATGAAATCGGCAGGTCGAAGGTCTGTTCCCCAGCCCAGGCCAAAAAGCCTGTCCCCGCAAGGGACAAACCCAACAAAGATTCGATCAAGCGGTCGGTCGGCAGTGGTTTTCTGAAAATGGAAAATACACCCAATAACAGGGGAAGCAGAAACAACAGATAAAGGACAGCAAGCGCTGCATTATGCACCGCTGTCATCCCTATCCTCTCCCGGTGGTCCCATATCCTCAGATTCAGCCAGTTGTTGATGCCTATTCATCCGGATAATCATGGTCAACGCCAGCCCAATCACAATCGCTTCCACGAGGAGAGTGGATACAATCATCGACTGGACGAGTCTGAGGTCATGTCTCTCCCAGCCTGTCAGGACCAGCCCCAAACTTACGCTTTGCAGCAAAAGCTTCAACCCGGCGATCTGCCTGAAAGCGGAAGGCCGGACGAAAAAACATAACAATCCAATCATAAAAACAGCCACTACACAGACATGGCCGATAGTCAGGACGGATGTGCTGGATACCAGGTTAGTCATCATCACCCTCAAAAGGCAGGATTGCAGCGATCCCCAATGCGCCGCCAAACACGAACAGAACCTGAACGATCACATCCAATTGACGTGCCTCCCACAACCATTCCCGAAAACCTGGCTCAGCAGTCGGTGATATGTTCTGGTTCAGGAGGCGGAACAGAATTAATCCTGAACCCAGTAAAATAAAAATGATGGATAAATAGATCAGGGTTCGACCCTTCATTAAAATATCCCCTTACCTTGTTCTTTGGAAGCCAGGCTGGTCGCGATCACAAATAATATACTGATCAGCCCGGCACCCACACTCAACTCAATGGCGCCCGCAAAAGGAGCACCCATCAGGAAAAACAGAATTGACAAAACAACACTGCCAATCCCAATGGCAATGATCATCACCACCAGCTTTCTGGAGAGCAATACCCACAGCGAGGTTGCCAGGAAGCCAATCGTTAATACTGCGATATATATTGCAGCGTCAGACATAGTCACCTCCGGCAGGTCAATGAGAACATTGATTTAGTCGTATGCGTCTGGCGGATACGGGTTTAATTTAACAATAAAGTACCAGGCTGAATAAACCATCGTTTCCTGAGGTCAAGTCGGCATATAATCTCGAAG